>JBDHTV010000031.1:0-12518 GCA_039808825.1 Bdellovibrionales bacterium
GATGCGAACGGCCAGCGCCAGATGGTCATGACTTTCGCGCGCCGCGATATGTTCATCGCCGCGCAGCCGGAAAAACTGCCCACCACCGGTCCGCAGAATTTCGATCTTTGCGATTTTCTCTATCCCCGCAATAGCCAGGCGTCGGAACGCAATTCACCGCATTGGGAAAAGCAATCCGGCCAGCGGGCAGGGGCGTTGCGCACGCTTGCCGTGTTCGGCGAAGCGAACCGGGTTGACAATCCGCCAGACTTCCAGCCCGTCGCCGACTACCGCGCCGGTATATTCGTACCCGGCCCCACGCGCCATACGCCGCGTGAAGAGTTTCGTTCCGATGCCCGCAAACTTACGGCGCATGTGCGTTCCTATCCCGCCATTACCCGCCTGTCGCACGTGCAGCAAAAGCTGTTTGCGCCCTATGATGGCGTGGCACTGGCGTTTGACAATCCCAAAGACCCCGGCGATTACGCCAGCCGCTTTATCACTTACGGCTACATCTTCTTCTCGGCATTGGTTGCGCAGCAGACGCGCGATAAATTCATGCTCGGCAAAATGTTTGCCGTGCTTGACGACAAGCGCCAGAAGAGCGACGACAAGATTCTCGATCGCCTCGTGGCGATGACGTACGACCTGCATCGCCAGGGAGCGATTCCACAGGAGCCATCCACGCTTTTCAAACGCTTCCAAAGCGTGGTCGATCTGGCGCGTGCCATGAATGGTGCCAAGAAAGAGTTGTTTCGCTATCAGCCATTCTCTTATGCGCAGGGCGAACTCGTATTGCCGGCCGGCAGCCGGAATATTGAAAAACTTTATGGCATTCCGGTTGTTGAAGCGAAAATGCCGGATTCCAATGATGGTGGTCGGCAATTGTCGAACCCCTTACGGACGCAGCAGGGGCTGGGGTTCGTGGCTCCACAGCAACAAATGCAGCAGGGCAGTCCGGTACGTCGTGACATCAGCGACACAAGTCGGGGGCCGGTCTTCGGCCAGGACGGCGTCAATCCACTCTGGCAGGCCGCGGCGAAACATGGTGCCTATCCGGAATTCCTTTATACTGAGGCCAATGGCGTGCTGCACCAGTCGGGTACGCCTTCGACCAAGCCGCATCATACGTCGATTTTGTTGACCGCGAGCCTGAAGGGCAGCAGTGTGCTGGAGCATACCGAAGCCTTTGTTGAAGCCGTGGCCGGCCTCAACAGCGGCATCGTTACCGGCGCTGGGCTTAATAACGGCGGCATGGGCGTCGTCACGCACAAGATGCATGATCTCGCGAGCCGCGGCAAAGACGTACATCACACCGGCATTACGACGCCGCACATCCGCGACTTTGAAGCGAGCGGCAATATCGAGAAAATGGTCACCCATTTCATCCTGACGCGCGATATCTATGGCCGCATCGGCGGTCTGGGCAGCGCGGATATGAATACGGTGATGGATGGCGGTGCCGGTACGCTGCAGGAAAAGTTCGGTATCCTGTTCCTCAAGCATGTCGCGCGCTTCGATCCGGACCCGGCGCTCAACCCCTATCGTAACAATCAGGTCATGACGCTGAATCTGCCGGTCTCCATCGACGGCCACAAGCGCGGCTTCTATGACGTGGTTCTGCAGCAGACGCCGCAGCGTGTGATTGACGATTATGGCATCCACACGCCGACAAGCGTCGGCGCCGCCGTCGATATCGTCGCGCGCCAGCAGCGCGAGATGCGCGCAGCGGGCCAGAAAAGCGGGTTCACGCCGATCGGCTAAGCGGTGGTTACATCCACTTTGCGGCGACGTCGCCCTGCACCGGGCCGTGCATGTCGAACGCGGCAAACATGGCGGGAATGTCACGCACGACATTGAAGAGCTGCAGATTGCTCGGCTGGGCAAAGCCGCATGCCACCATCGTATCGATCATCTTGAGCATACCGTCCCAGTAGCCGTTGGCATTGAAAATAATGACGGGTTTGCTGTGCAGCTGCAGCTGCTTCCAGGTCAGGATTTCAAACGCCTCATCAAGCGTGCCGAACCCGCCGGGCAGAATGACGAAAGCGTCCGAGCGTTCCACCATCATGCGCTTGCGCGTATGCATATCGTTGACGACATGCAGCTCGGTCAGGCTGGTGTGCTGAATTTCCCGCGCCTGGATATGCTGCGGGATAATGCCGATGACTTCGCCTTTGGCTGCGAGCGCGGCATCGGCAACGATGCCCATCAGGCCGACGCGGCCGCCGCCATAAACGAGACGCTTGCCTTTTTCCGCCAGCGCTTTGCCGACATCGCGCGCAATATTCTTGAAGGCCGGGTCCACCCGATTGGCGGAACCGCAATAAACACACACCGAATTGACTGACACGCTATGAACCCTGTCTTGAGCTTGTTGTTGCTTCAACCAAGCTTAGGGCAAACTTGCTTAAAATCAACTTACGATTATGGCCGCCGGATTATTGATATTGCTGCGCCATGAGCTGCAGCAACGGACGCGCTTCCTGATAAAACGCCAGCAGCGCCATAATGACGTCTTCATCGCCATGCGCCGCCGGGAGCGGAATATCGCCTTCAACCTCGATCATATTATGGTGTCCGAGTTTGAAATGGGCATAATGGAGCTGGCGGCTGGCGCGCACGATATGCTGCAGCGCCGTGCGGCGCGCGCGCTGTTCGGCAGTATAGGGCAGATAACAGACTCTCGCGGTGCAGTGCAACATGTGGTTGCCGTTCACCGCGGATTGCCGGAATTTAAAATTGAGTCCGTCGAGCTCGAAATCGCCGCTCTGCAACTTGCCGAGCACCATCGCCGGCATCGGAAACTGCCCAGCATCGGCCTGGGCAATGATGCGATCCGCCATTGTGCGGGCTTCCTCGGTCAAGCTATTGGCTTGCGGCGCGGCGGCGGGCATAGACATGGCATTTCCTTAATCGATTGAATTGTCTGCTGAATTTCTTATTTTCCTGTTAGTTATAGGACATAGCTATTTAATGATTGTTTAAATGCCGCTATAAACCCCAATCCACTGATTGGTATGGAAAACCGATGTCTGCTTCTTTCCCGATTCCCTCCCTGCACCGCGCCGGTCATCCGATTATTGCCGCCGCAATTCTGGCCACCGTCGTGCTGGGTTACTTTGCCGCCTGGCTTGGTTTGCTTGGCGTACTGGTATCGGCTTTTTGCCTCTATTTTTTTCGTGACCCCGATCGGACGGTACCGGATGGCCCGGGGGTGATGGTATCACCCGCCGACGGTCGCGTGATCGCCGTCGCCGAAGTTACGCCGCCGCAGGAACTGGGGCTGGGCGAAGCGAAGCGCATTCGTATCACGATTTTTCTCAGCGTCTTCAATGTTCATGTCAACCGCATCACGGCGGGCGGCATCGTGCGCAAGAAGCTCTACAATCCCGGCAAGTTCCTCCATGCCGCCGCCGAGAAAGCGAGCGACGACAACGAGCGGCTTTCGCTGGTTGTGGATCTGCCGGAAGCCGGGCGTGATTACGCGCAGGTGCAAATTGCCGGGCTCGTGGCACGCCGGATTCTGTGTTATGTCAATGAAGGCGAAGCCGTGAAGACCGGTGCGCGTTACGGCATCATCCGTTTCGGCAGCCGGGCGGACATCTATTTGCCGCAAGGTGTACAGGCGCAGGTCGTGCCGGGTCAGACGATGATCGGCGGTGAGACTATTCTGGCCGACTGGCTCGCGGGGCAGCCCACGCGGACAGGAACCGTGCGATGAGCGAACCGTCTTATTCACCTGCCCATGGTTTGCCGCTGGTGCGGCTGCTGCCCAATATGCTGACGCTGACGGCGCTCTGTGCTGGCCTGAGCGCCATACGCTTCGCCCTGCATGAGAAGTGGGAAATGGCGGTTGCTGCCATCTTTGTCGCCGCGCTGTTCGATATTCTCGACGGCCGCGTCGCGCGCCTGCTGCGTATCACCAGCAAGTTCGGGGCGGAACTGGACAGCTTGTCTGACCTCATCAGCTTCGGTCTCGCGCCGGCTTTCATCCTTTATCGCTGGTCGCTGGCGGAACAGGAGCAGCTCGGTTGGCTTGCCGTGCTCGCCTTCGTGCTGTGCGCGGCGCTGCGTCTCGCGCGTTTCAATACGATGCTGGAAGACACGACCCTGCCGCTCTGGCGCAAGAACTACTTCATCGGCGTTCCCACGCCCGGCGCGGCTTTTCTGGCATTGCTGCCGATCATCGGCTGTTTCAGCGTCGGCAATGATCTGTTCCGTGAGCCGATCTCGATCTCGTTCTGGCTGATGGTGCTGGCCGGCATGATGGTGAGCCGCTTGCCTGTCTTTTCGCTCAAGGGCCAGCGCGTGCCACGCAGCTGGATTGTGCCGATTTTCGTGATCATGGGCTTGATTATTGCCCAGCTGGTCACAAATCCTTGGCGTACCGTTGGCTGGATGGGTGTCGGCTATCTGCTGATCATGCCCTATGGCTGGTATCGCTTCATTCAAAATAGCCGCAAACAGGAAACGCCATGACAACCTCCAAGCCCGTTTCACTGCAGCGCCCGGATGGCAGCAGCTTCACCATCGCCAACGACCAGAAGCTGACTGTCATCGCCGGCCCGTGCCAGCTTGAATCGCGCGCCCATGCGTTGGAAATGAGCGCGGCGCTGGCCGAAATTGCCAAGAAATTCGCCATCAATCTCATTTACAAGACATCGTTCGACAAGGCGAACCGCAGCTCGCTCAACACGCAGCGCGGCCTGGGGCTTGAAGGCGCCTTGCCGATTTTGGCGGAGGTACGCAGCACGACCAATCTGCCGGTGCTGACCGATGTGCACGAGGCGGAGCAATGCGCGGTTGCCGCCGAAGTCGTCGATGTGCTGCAAATTCCCGCTTTCCTCTGCCGTCAAACCGATCTGCTGCTCGCGGCTGGCAAGACGCAGAAGGCGATCAACGTCAAGAAGGGCCAGTTCCTTGCGCCGTGGGACATGAAAAACGTCGCCGCGAAGATTGCCAGCACGGGCAATGAGCGCATTCTGCTCTGCGAACGCGGTGTGAGCTTCGGCTATAATACGCTGATATCCGACATGCGCGCGCTGCCGGTGCTTGCAGCGACAGGATATCCGGTTGTATTCGACGCCACGCACTCGGTGCAGCAGCCGGGTGGGCAAGGCGACCGCAGCGGCGGCCAACGCGAATATGTGCCGGTGCTGGCCCGCGCCGCCATCGCGGTCGGTGTCGCCGCCGTATTTATCGAAACGCATCAGGATCCGGATTGCGCGCCCTCCGACGGCCCCAACATGGTGCCGCTCAAGCAGCTGCCCGCGTTGCTGGAAACGCTGCTGGCCTTCGACAAGCTCGCCAAGCAAAACCCGCTTGCCGTCGCCTGATCATGTTCACCGGCATTATCAAGGATATCGGCCAGATCGTCGCGGTAACGCCGCAGGCCGACCCGATTTACAGCATCCGCACGCGTTTTCCCCTGGCACAGATTGAGCTCGGCGCATCCATCGCTTGCAATGGCGTCTGCCTGACCGTCATCAGGAAATCCGGCGATGTGTTCGATGTGCAGGTCTCCGGCGAAACGCTGAGCAAGACGACCGCCGCAGATTGGGGCAGGGATACGCGCCTCAATCTCGAACGCCCGTTGCAGGCGGGCGACGAGTTCGGCGGGCACATGGTCTCCGGCCATGTTGATGGCGTCGCGATCGTCGCCAGCCGGGTGCCGGAAGGCGATTCCGTGCGCTTCACCATCAAGCCGCCGGAAGCGTTGCGCAAATTCATCGCGCCGAAAGGTTCGGTGACGCTCGACGGCGTTTCCCTGACCGTCAACGAGGTCGTGTCCGATAGCTTCGGCGTCAATATCATCCCGCATACACAGCAGGAGACGAATTTCGGCTTTCTCCAACCGGGCGACAGGCTGAATATCGAAGTGGATATGATGGCGCGTTATCTTGACCGTTTGCTGGAGCAGCGTGGCCTATGACCCAGGATTTGAAGCGCTTTCTTTCCACAGCGGAAGAAGTGATTGCCGAAGCGCAAGCCGGACGCATGTTCATCCTTGCCGACGACGAAGACCGTGAGAACGAGGGCGACCTTGTTATCCCCGCCCAGTTCGTGACGCCTGAAGCTATCAATTTCATGGCGAAATATGGCCGCGGCTTAATTTGCCTTGCGATGGAGAAGAGTCAGATCGAGCGGCTTGGTCTGCCGCCGATGAGCCAGAACAATGGCACGCCGCATCAAACCGCCTTCACCGTTTCCATCGAAGCGCGGGAAGGAGTGACGACCGGCATTTCCGCCGCTGATCGTGCCCATACCGTACAGGTCGCGATCGCGCCCAACGCCGGGCCGCAGCATATCGTGACGCCGGGCCATGTCTTTCCGCTCGTCGCGCGCGACGGCGGTGTGCTGGCCCGCGCCGGACACACGGAGGCGGCCGTCGATATCGCGCGCCGCGCCGGGCTGATCCCTGCGGGCGTGATCTGTGAAATCATGAATGACGACGGCACCATGGCGCGCCTGCCGGATCTGGTGCAGATAGCGCAATATCATGGCCTCAAGCTCGGTACCGTCGCCGATCTCATCGCCTATCGTCGTCGCACGGAAACAATTGTCGAACGCAAGTTGACCACAACGTTGCATAGCGTGCATGGCGGCGATTTCACCATGCATATCTATATCAACCGCGCGGCTTATGCCGAGCATGTCGCGCTGGTGAAGGGCGACATCAGCGGCGAGGAGCCAGTGCTGGTGCGGATGCATGCGCTGAACGTGATTGACGATGTGCTGGGCGATCATAGCCACGGGCGCGGCGGCGAATTGCAGGCGGCCATGCGCCGCATCAGCGAGGTCGGGCGCGGCGTGATCGTCCTGTTGCGCGAAGCCCAGCCGACCAGCCTGTCTCTGCGCCTTGAGCAGCGCGAAAGCGGCGAAAACGGCGGTTTAACCAAGGAATTGCGCGATTATGGCGTCGGTGCGCAGATTCTGCTTGATTTGGGCATCAAGTCCATGATTTTGCTCTCCAACACGCCCAAGACGATCGTCGGCCTCGATGGCTACGGCTTGCATTTGGTCGCGCAACAACCGGTAGTCCTGACATGATACAGCCACAGGCGGCGAAGACGCCCAAGCTTTTTAACTTCGACAGCAAACCGCATATCCTTGTGGTGGAAGCCCGCTTTTATGAGGACATCGGCGACCAGCTCTTCGCGGGCGCGCAAGCCGTGCTCGACGCCAACAACGCCACTTATGACCGCATCGCGGTGCCCGGCGCTTTCGAAATTCCTGCCGCGATCACCTGCGCCGTCAAATCGCTCGATTATGATCCCGTGCGCCGCCGCTATGACGGCTATATCGCGCTCGGTTGTGTAATCAGGGGTGATACGCGCCATGACGAAATCGTCGGCAATGAAAGCGCGCGCGGCTTGCAGGATCTGGCCATGCGCTATGTGCTCGCCATCGGCAACGGCATCCTGACCGTGAACGACAAGGAACAGGCGCTCGTGCGCGCCCGGCCAGACCAGCATGATCGCGGCGGCGCGGCGGCGGAAGCCTGCCTGCGCATGATCGAGATCAAACAGCATTTCCACCTGACATCCAAGCGCCGCTGGGTCGCCCGCACATGAGCAACGCACCAACCAAAGGCCAGTCGTCCACGGCTGGCGATGCCAAGCGCTCGGCGCGTCTCGCTGCCGTGCAGACGCTCTATCAAATGGAATATGGCCAGGAGCGGCGCGAAGGCGTGCATCTTGAAGAAGGCGAGCAGGTCGCAACGCCGCATAATGGTTTGATGAAAGAAATCGTTTTCACGGTGAGCGACCGTGGCGCCACGATCGACGACATCCTGCGCCGGTCGCTCGATAGCGAGTGGCCGCTGGAGCGGCTTGAAGTCGTGTTGCGCGCCATCCTGCGCGCCGGTGTGGCGGAGCTGTTGTTGAGCAGCAAGACGCCGGCGCCGATTTTGATCTCGGATTATGTCGATGTCGCACACGCTTTTTTTGCAGGCAAGGAACCGGGCCTGGTCAATGCCGTGCTTGATCGCGTCGCGAAGCTGGTGCGTAGCTGAAAATTCTCATTAAAACTTTCTTTATGGCTCCTCGGTTAAGCTTGAAGCGCAAACCTGAAGCGAAGCCGTCATGCAGCGTTTTCTAAAGACACTTGCTATCATATTGGTCGCCGTCAGTGTCGTGCTGGCTGGTTCCGCTATGGCCGCAGAACATGGCGGAGGCGGCAAGAAAGCGCCGACATCACGTTCGGCCAGCGAAGGTGCGCCGAAAGCCAGCGAATCAGGTGGGCTTGGCGGCTCGAAAGTCTATGTCAGCATTGGCCCAATCATCCTGCCGGTGATCACGGACGAGGGGCCGCAACAGATCGTGACGATGATCGTATCCTTGCAGGTCAACGATACGAACGACTCCGATACGGTGCGTCAGCAGTTGCCGCGCTTGATCGATGCCTATATGCGTGCGCTTTATGGCCGACTCGATGCCAGCACGCTGTTGCATGGCACCGTCGTCGATGTCGATTTCGTCAAACGCAAGGTCGCCAAGGCAACGGAAGAAATTCTCGGCCCCGGTCTGGTCGAGGATGTGCTGATTCAGGCAATTTCCCAGCGGCAGGTTTAAGCGGCGAGCGCCGCGATCCAGCCGCCGCCCAATACCCGTGAGCCGTCGTAGATCACGCACGCTTGTCCCGGCGCAACCCCAATGGTTGGCTCATCGAGCTCAATCGTACCGCTCTGGCCATCGCTGCCCAGCCAGAAGGTTGCAGGCTGCGGCTGCTGCGTCGAGCGCAGCCGTACCTGAACGCGTTGGCCTTCCTGCGCAACCGTACCGCCGAGCCAGTTGATTTCGCGAATCTGCACTGCCGTTTGCCCGAGCGCGCTGCGCGGCCCGACAATGACTTGGTGCTTCGCGGCATCGAGCTTGACGACATAGAGCGGTTCATTGCTGTCGCCGCCGCGCTGGCCGAGATTGATACCGCGCCGCTGGCCGATGGTGAAATGGATGATGCCGTCATGCTGGCCGAGCACCTGACCCGCCATATCAACAATAGCGCCGGGTTCGATCGCGCCGGGGCGCAGCTTGGCGACCACGGCGGCATAATCGCCGTCCGGCACGAAACAGATATCCTGACTGTCCGGTTTCTGTGCGACCGGCAGATTGTAGCGTTCCGCCATCGCGCGCGTCGTCGTCTTCGGCAAATCGCCGAGCGGGAAGCGCAGAAAGTCGAGTTGGTCCTGATCGGTCGCGAACAGAAAGTAGCTCTGGTCGCGCGAAGGATCGGCCGCTGCATGCAACTCGGCATTTTTTATGCCGCCGACCCGGCGCACATAATGACCGGTCGCGAGCGCGTCAGCCCCCAGTTCCCTTGCCGTCTTGAGCAGATCGCGGAATTTCACCTTCTGATTACAACGCACACAGGGAATGGGTGTCTCGCCGCGCAGATAGCTTTCGGCAAAATCATCCATCACGTCGGCGCGGAAGCGTTGCTCGTAGTCGAGTACATAGTGGGGGATGCCAATGCTGTCGGCCACGCGCCGCGCATCATAGATATCCTGTCCCGCGCAACATGCGCCCTTACGCGCGACGATTTCGCCGTGATCATAGAGCTGCAGCGTAATGCCGACCGTGTCATAGCCTTGCTCCTTGAGCAAAGCCGCGGTGACAGAGCTATCTACCCCGCCGGACATGGCGACAACCACGCGCGTTTGCGCTGGTTCCTTGTCAAAACCTAAGCTATTCATAGGATGGTATTACGCGAAAAGAGCAATAAAGGACAAGCTCTATACTATTTGCGGGGTTGGCATGGTTAAACCACCGGTAAAAGAGACTGAATGGCCCGAAGCCGCCAAAACCGCTCTTTCGACTGGGCAAAAGATCGAAGCCATCAAAATTCTGCGTGAAACTTATGGTATCGGGCTCAAAGAAGCCAAAGACATGGTCGATAGCCTGCCTGAAGGGCTGCGAGTGTCCGAAATGGGCTCAGAATCTCCTGCAATCTTCAGAAATACCGGCTTACGGCACTACCTAACCCCGCTTTTACTGTTGCTTGGCGCTATGAGCATGGCGTGGCAGGCCACAGGATTTATGATGGCCAAAAGCACCGACAGCTACTGCCTGACCACCCATAAGGGTACATATTTGCTGTGTCGGTTGCTGCCGCAATGGGCGGAAGAAATCTTGGGGATTGGAACCGGCTATATCGGTTCAGCCCTGATGCTTTATTTGTTGGCGACGGTCATGTTGTTGCTTGCATGGCTTAGCTATCGCAAGCTCAATCCGTCTTCAATTTGATGTCTCTTGCTTTTTCGTCGGCGAGATAGATACGCAAGACGGCCATGGCCTCCACCGGTTCCTTGCTTTTGTTGGCGTAGACGGCGCGCACGGCATAGCGATGCCCCGGCTCAAGCGCGATGCCTTCGGCGCTGTTATAGTCGTCGACATGCGTAATCAGCGCCCGGTCCTGGGCATTTTGCGCCTTGCCTTCCCAGATCGTCTTGCCTGTGGTCTGGTCGATCAGGCTCATGCTTTCGCCATAAGCGTGAAGATGCAGCTTGATCGCATGGATGGTGCCGCCCTGCCGCGTCAGCGGATGCCCTTGATCGAGCTTGGTCTCGTATTCATGCCGACCCGGCGGCACCAGAAAACTCACGCCCTTGTCGGAGCATATCTTGCCGTTGCGCTCGCCGACCGTCGTCTTGGCGAGAAAGGTTTTGACCGCGTCGCCAGCGTTGATTGCCGCCGTCACGGTACGCAGGTTCTTGAGGCGTAGTTCTTCAGCATCCGCTTCGGAGATATATTTGATGGTGACGCGATAGGAGACATCGCGCGGCTGCACCATATTATCGTTGAGCGCCTGCGCCGAGATCGTCGCGCCCTGCAAATCCTCGACGCGTGCAGCATAACCGCTCGGAAAACGCATTTCCGCCATGCCCTGTGAAACCGTGAGCAATCGTTCATCACCCGGCTTGTTGCCGCCCATCTCGACCCAGGCATGGCAGAGAAACTCCAGCGAATCCTCGGGGCGCGACATGCCGCCCAAAATGTCGACCTTAAAGCTCTTGATCCAGAGCGGGCCCTCCGGTGCCTGCATACCGCCGCTCATGGATTGCTTGAGCACCGGTCCGTGCATCGCGCCCATCAGGCTGTCGATCCGCAATGAACCAAGCTCATACACCGCCGTGCGCGTCACGCTCGCTTCATCCGCTGCGGCAAGGGCAGGAAGCGGCAACAGGCAGCAAAGCAGGCAGGCGCGTTTCAACATCGTGCTTCTTCTCATTAGTGCGGCACAGGGGCCGGTTTCGGCTCTTCGGCCTGACCTGCCGGGAAGCTCTGCGGGGTGAAGGTGAAGAGCACACGGTCATCCACCAACAGACTATCAAAAACCGGCGGCTGCGTCGTGATTTTCTTCGCCTGGCCGACAATTTCCGGCCAGCCCTGATACTTGCCTGGCACGGAGCGTACGACCGGTTGGGCGTTATAAGCCGCTGACCGCCATTCACTTTTTTGCCCGTCATATTGATAGATCTTGGCCTGCCAGCCGCCGGTAAGCACATATTCAACCTGACCGTCATGCGTGAGGTCGACTGCGATCAGGCTGCATTTTTGCGATGCGTTCTGGTTATTCCTGCATCCTTGCAGCGTCGGCGCGTCACTGCGCAACAGGGCCTGCACCAACCCTTCCGGCGGCGCAACAGCGCCATCCGGCTTGAAAGTGATATAGCTGCCGATATTTTTGAGCTCTTCATCCGGCGTGGTCATTGGCGTATCGTAGCGATACTTCTGCAGCTCGGCGCGCTTGATGGCTTCTTCAAGCTCTTTTTGCCGCGGATGACCGGTCATAGCCTTCAGTTTCGCGAAGGCGTCGCGCCCTGGTTCGCCCAGCTCGTTCTTGAGCCACCACAGATCATATTGCTCGGGCTTGATCGCGTTGCTGACAATCAGCGCAAAGCGGTCGCGCGCACTCATGGCGGAGGCGTTGATGAACGGCAGATGCAGCGCTACGGCAAGCGCAATCATCCCCCACGCCAGCACGATATTGCTGCGCTGGATGAGCGCCGTCGCGCGCCGGGGCTGTAGTGCCGCGCAAGCATAACAAGCGCCATAAGCAAGCATGATGCCGTCGAGCACCAGCGCATAATAGCGTTCCGGCGTAAGCCCGTATTGCTGCATACGCAACCAGGTGCTGTAGCCCGCCAGCAAGGCAAAGATCGGCAGAATGATCAGCGCAGCTTGCTGGAGCTTGCCGTTCAGCCGATCGAAATAGCCTTCGCGGGCGCCATCCTGAAAGATCGCGTTGAAGAAAAAGATCGTCGTGGCGCTAAAGCCGAGGAAGATCGGCGTTGCCACCCGCGTATGCCAGACCGGCTCCAGACCGGAAACCGGCAGCACCGCCACGAAAATAACAGCAAAGATAGCGAGAATTGGCGCCAGAAAACTGCAAAAGCCCAAGCATAAGCGCCGCAAAGCCAGCACGATGCTCTCATTTTCGCGCGCGATGCCATAGCCGATAGACTTGACCGTGAAATACGCCGGAATGGTGAACCAGCTCTGCTTGAGCAAATCGAACATCAGGCTGATTTTGAG
>JBDHTV010000032.1:0-12198 GCA_039808825.1 Bdellovibrionales bacterium
ATATAAAAACTGGTCAATGGCAGGTGCTTGAGCGCGACGCAGCACGCATAAAAGGAAATGACGCAGAGCACGCCGCGCAGAAGATGAAACCGGACGCGGGTGGTTTTGATCTGGCGCAAGCCGCCATTGAAATGCGCGAGGGTAAGATTGGTCAGGCAACCGAACAGCACGCAGACCAGCATGACGGCGGCAGGCGTGAGCGTCTGGCTTGCCAGCTTGATCAGGGCATCGCACAGCGTCCAGGCTGTGAATCCGGCGCAGGACAGAGCAATGCCGCGCAGATGGTTTTGCGCCGGCTCGGCCATGGCTTAAATCGGAATTTCTTTCGGTTTTCTGGCGCGCAGCCAGAACACCACGAACAGCCGCGTGACCCAGATGGCGGTAAACACCGAAGTGATCGTCCCGATGGTCAGCGTCACCCCGAAGCCTTTGATGGGGCCGGTGCCGAAAATCATCAGCAGCACGGCTGAAATCAGCGTCGTGACGTTGGCATCGATAATCGAGGACAAGGCACGACTATACCCGGTATCGATTGCCGCAATCGGCGAGCGACCGGCGCGGATTTCCTCACGGATACGCTCAAAGACCAGCACGTTGGCATCAACCGCCGTGCCGATGGTCAGCACAATGCCGGCAATGCCGGGCAAGGTCAGCGTAGCCTGCAAGATCGAGAGGATAGCGATGATCAGAGCAATATTCACGATCAACGCGAGCGTCCCGAAGATGCCGAACAGGCCATAGGAAACGATCATAAAGACAATGACCAATCCTGTACCAATCAGCGCCGCACCGGCCCCGGCCTTAATGGAGTCTGCGCCCAATCCCGGACCGACCGTACGCTCTTCCAGCACTTTGATCGGCGCAGGCAACGCACCAGCACGCAGCAGGAGCGCGAGATCCTTGGCCTGTTCAGGCGTGAACGAACCTGTGATCTGGCCATTACCACCCAGAATTGGCTCGTTGATCCGAGGGGCGCTAATGATTTTATTATCCAGCACAATTGCAAAAAGTTTTCCGACATTGGTTCGCGTTGCATCACCGAACTTGCGGGCCCCCGCCGCATCGAAGCGGAAGGAAACGGAGGGTTTGTTGAATTGATCAAATGAGGCCTGGGCATCAACGAGGGTTTCGCCTGAAACCATCACGCGCTTTTGTACTACCATTTGCTTTAATGTGCCCGTTTCTGTCAGCGGCAACTTTTCCGTGCCGGGCGGCAGGTTGGCCGTGGACAATTGCAAGACAGCCATCGTGGCGGACTCATCAACCATGCGGAATGACATCTTGGCGGTTGTGCCAAGCAAGTCTTTAATGCGTTGCGGATTGTCGACACCCGGCAGTTGGACCAGAATACGGTTCTCGCCTTGGCGCTGGATGGAGGGTTCCTTGGTGCCGGTTTCATCGATACGGCGGCGGACAATTTCCATTGACTGGTCAAGCGCGGCGATCCTGCGCTCACGTATAGCATCCTCACGCATCATGAGGCTTACAGACTGGCCATCAGCACTCGTTGTCATGGTGCGATCAAATGTCACAGCGTCGCGCGCAGCCTGTATTTTTGCCGGGTCAGCCACCGTGAAGGTAATTTTGCCGTCATGCACGCTGAGATCGGCAATCGAGATTTTTTCCTTGCGCATAACGCCGCGCACTTCGTCCTGCAACGCGTTCAAATAATCGGTTCCAACAGCGTCGAGATCGATTTCGAGCAACAGATGCGAGCCGCCGCGCAAATCGAGACCGAGATTAACCGTCTGCTGCGGCGCAATGCCCGGCATATTTGTCTGCAACCATGCCACCGTTTGCGGCGGTAGAGCGTTTGGCGCGGCATAAAGCAGCGACAGCACGCTGATGGCAAGGATTAGGAAAATCTTCCAGCGGGACAGATTAATCATGGTGACTCGTTTCGGATCAATCAGGCCGATTGGCTTTTGGAAGGCTCATTGGCATTGGCGGGCGCCTCCGCGCGGCTAACGACGCCTGAAATGGAACCGCGCTGGACGCGGATACGAATATTGTCGGCAATTTCGACGACCAGCACATCCTCGCCTTCCAGCTTGATCACGGTGCCGAAGACGCCCCCGCCGGTGATGATCTTGTCGCCGCGACGAATATCGCGCACCATCTTTTGATGGTCCTCAAACCGCTTCTGCTGCGGACGAATGAGCAGAAAATACATCAGCGCCAAAATGCCGAGCAATGGCGCGAACTGCATGAGCGTATCCAGCGCACCGGGCTGCGGTGCCGTGACGGTAGCAGCCGTATCGGCGGCCCAGGCGGTTGAGATGAGACTGAAATTCATATGACTTCGTCCTTGTGATAGACAGGCAGCATGAGCCGCGCACTATAGCGGCGTCGTCCCGCCAGCGCCAAGCGGAAACTTTGTGGTGGCAACGGCTTAGGCGATCTGGGCGCGCAGCATCCACAAGGTCTTGTCGTGCGCTGCATTGCGCTGGACCATCAGATCATCGGTCACGATATCGTCCGCGACGGCGGCCAGCTTGCGTACCGCGGCGATATCTGCCGCCGCCACCTCATGCGCCGTAACCAGATCGGCCAGCATTTCCTTGGCGGAGAGCGCTTTGCTGCCCGCTTCTTTAACACTGCTATGTTCCAGCAGTTGCGCCATGCTGCTCGGCGCTGGCGCGCCCAAGGCACGGATACGCTCGGCGATCTCGTCGGCCGCGGCGAAAAGCGCGGTATACTCAGTCTCAAAGAACGCATGCAGCTGGGGGAAATACGGCCCTGTTACGTTCCAGTGAAAGCCATGCGATTTTACGGCTAATACATAAGTATCCGCCAGCACGGTCGTCAGCGCGGCGACAAGTTCCTTCTGGTTACTGTTCTTTTTAGTCATGGCTGCAGTCCTTTCGTTTGAGTCGGCTATTAGTAAAGTAGCATCCAGAGAGCGAAAAACCAGCGACGGCAGGCATTTAGCGTCATAAATTGCTGAAGTGGAAGCTTATTTCCCATTATTGGTTGCGCGCACGCCATGCTATCCTTATCAACATTGAACATATCATTTTGCCATAGGTTCTTATAATGAAGATCGGTCAAAAAGCCGCTGCCCTTGCTGCCAGTTTTGCTCTAACCGCCTTTCCTGCTGCAGCTCAGGAGCTGACCGTCCAGGTCAAGCCGTTTGACAAGGGCCAGGGTGCGGCTTTTACCGCGCTGGCGGGCAATGAATTCCGCGGCAATCTGAATGTCAGCTGCAAGACGGGTTCTGTATCGTTCTTCAAGGCCGACGCGCCGACCGCGATCAAAGTTCAGAATGACGTCGCCAGCATCGTCAATGTCAACAGTGACGGGCCAGCGGTCGAGGCGTCGCCGCTCGACAAAACACCGGATGATCTCTTGCTGAGCAAACTCTGCCCGAACGGCCGTCCGGATGCCAAAGCCGCGCGCAGCACATTGCTCAACCGGCTTGCCCAATAACAGCCTCAGCCCCGCCCGCGATAGGGGGCGACCCCCTGCTCCGGCAGCCAGACGCCCGCAGGCAATTTGCCCATCTGCCAGAATACGTCGATCGGAATACCGCCGCGCGGATACCAATAGCCGCCGATGCGCAGGAAACGCGGTGTCAACAGCTTGACCAGCCGCTTGCCGATGGCGACGGTGCAATCCTCATGGAAGGCGCCATGGTTGCGGAAAGCCGCGAGATAAAGCTTGAGCGACTTGCTTTCGACCAGCCATTTACCCGGCACATAATCAATCACCAGATGGGCGAAGTCAGGCTGGCCGGTCACCGGGCAGATGGAGGTAAATTCCGGCACCGTGAAGCGCGCGATATAGGCGGTATCGGGATGCGGATTCGGCACACGCTCAAGCACTGCCGCCTCGGGCGTCGCGGCAATTTTAGCCGCTCGACCGAGCAAGGTGGTGTTCAGTTTTTGCTTCGCCGCCATAAAATCCTCCATTCCCTGCGGCACCGTATCACGCTCTTCCGGCTTTGACGAGACACGCGGCCACGGCTAAGTCTGACGGATGCAGAAGCACACCATAGCGATCATCGGCGGCGGTCCCGCCGGGCTCATCGCCGCAGAGCGGCTCGCAGCGCGCGGCTACGCGGTCACCATCTATGATCGCATGCCAAGCGTCGCGCGCAAATTCCTGATGGCCGGGCGCGGCGGGCTGAACCTGACGCATAGCGAGCCGCTCGCAGATTTCATCGGCCGCTATGGTACGGCGGCGGCGTGGCTCGCGCCCTATATCCGCGCCTTTCCGCCCGATGCGCTGCGCCATTGGTGTGAGGGATTAGACCAATCGACCTTTGTCGGCACTTCCGGTCGCGTGTTCCCGGTGGGTATGAAAGCGACGCCGCTGCTGCGCGCCTGGCTCAGACGGCTCGTCGACGCGGGGGTGCAGTTCATGCTCCGCCACGAATGGCAGGGTTGGCACGACGGCGCGCTACGCTTCATGACGCCGGAAGGTGAAAAGCTGGTTCAGGCCGATGCCTGCCTGCTGGCTTTGGGCGGAGCCAGCTGGCCGCGACTGGGCACGGATGGCGGCTGGGTTCCCATTCTGACCGCGGCGGGTATCGCGCTAACGCCGCTTCGTCCCAGCAATTGCGGCTTTATCGTGCCGTGGTCGGATTATTTCCGGGCGCGCTTTGCCGGAGCCCCGCTCAAGAACGCCACCTTCACCCATAGCGGCCCGAGCAAGCACGGCGAAGCCGTCATTACGCAACATGGCATCGAGGGTGGCGCCATCTATGCCCTTTCCGCCGGATTGCGCGACAGCATCACGGCGCACGGCAGCGCGGTGCTGACCATCGATCTGGTGCCGCAATTCAGTCTGCAGCAGCTGGCCGCTAAATTGACCGCTCCGCGCGGCAGTCAGTCCGCCAGCAATTACCTGCGCAAAACGCTCAATCTCGCGCCGGTGCAGATCGGGCTGTTGCATGAGGTTTTCAGCAATGCACAGCTGGCGGCAACGCCGGAGCAGCTGGCCGCGCTGATCAAGGCGGTGCCGGTCACGCTCACGGCGACGGCTGGCATGGCGCGCGCCATCTCCAGCGCCGGCGGCGTGCCGCAGGCGGCGGTGGACGCGCAGTTCATGCTGCATGACAAGCCGGGGGTCTTTGTGGCCGGGGAAATGCTGGACTGGGAAGCGCCGACCGGCGGCTATCTGCTGCAAGGTTGCTTTTGTACCGGCATAGCCGCTGCAAACGGCGTTCATAACTGGTTAGAAACCAGGAACTAGCGCCGTACTTGCCAAAACACACCACAATGCAACTCGAGGGGCTGTACAAACATCGGCAATATGGTTAATATCTTACTACTTCTTCTCATGATGGAGTAAAGCCATGTTTGGTGTTCGCGCCCTGTTCGGTCTCGCCGCTGAAATTTTCGCGCTCCGCGCGGTTGCCGGAGCCCTGCGCCCCGATGGCTGCAACCGCAAACCAGCTGCACCGGGAACGCAGCCTGCCGATTAGCCCTATTCTATCGGCACCAACAGCTCGGTCAGCAGAGCGTCTTCCGGCGTTATGCGCGGGTCGTTCAGATAATTCTCGATACAGAAGCCTTCACGCAGGTTGATCTTGCTCTCTGACAGAGTACGGAAGACTTCGCTGAAAGCTGGCCATAACTGCGTATAAGCTCCCCGCAGCAAGAACTTGGCATACCGGCCACCTTTGAGCTTCTTGTACTGCAATCCCTTGGGCTTCTTTGCCGGCTCTTCCGGCAGCGCGACACCAGCCTGATAGATCGTCGCCTCTTCGCCTTTCTTGGAGCGGTCAATCGTACTGAGGCCGAGATATTCGGCGATTTCGCCTTTGTTAAAACTATCGCCAAGCTTCTCCAGCATTTCCGGCCATGCAGGCGGGGCGATATCAGGGAAAGGCCCACCGGCTTTCTCGACATACAGATAATGCATATCGGATCGAATAACGGTTTCTGGCACAAGCTTCATATTGAGGGTCATCGCAATCTCCATAGCGAACTGTGTACGCTCCAGATCATGGATGGTTTGAGCCTGCGCTTCTTGTCCAAGCTTGCGAAATGCGCTTGGGCTAATGCGGAGTGCCTTTTTGAAAACCTTGTTGAAGGCCGAAGGCGTTTCGTACCCTACGGCAAGAGCAATATCTGTGACTGAGCACTTTTTATCGGCACGCAGCATATGCAGTGCTTTTGTCAGCCTGACGCAGCGCAGAAAATCAAAGGGCGTTAGCCCGGTATAGGCCAGAAAGATGCGGGCAAAATGAAACGGCGAAGCGCCGGATTCTTTGGCAATATCGTTTGTACTGATATCGCTGTTAAAATTGCGACGGATGTAACGCCGCGCCCGCTCGATTTGTGAACGATGAAATTGCTTCTTAGTAATCTTCTGCTTGTCGGTCATGGACAAAGGCTATAGCAAAATAACCGCCAGCACTTGTCCAAAATTGCTTATCACCACCGCGCTTGCTTAATCAGCCGGGCGTAGCACAACAAGCGCACCGACCATGTTCCGGTCGATGATCCGCTGTGCGTCAATTTGTGCATCCGCTGTTTGAGTATCGATTGAACCGTTCAAAATACTATCTTGCAAGGACTGCACTTGAGCAACGGCTTGTATCGTTCCAGGCGATTGCACTGGCCTGGCACCTGGTGCTTGGGCTGTTAGGGCATTGTCATTGATAAATTTTTTCTGCAGTTGGAATCGCGCCGGTAAAAATCTGTCACGCAAAATAATCGACAGATTGCCAACTTCATCAATCTGGACGAAGCCGAGCGACGCAGGCCAGGCGATAAACCCACCCGGTGCGGCTGGAGCGATTGCCTGTCCAAAAGTCAGTTCATGACACCCAGCACAGGCCTGACTATTGACCCGGTTCATCAGCATGGAGCTTCGCACTGGATAAGGCATCTGGGTCTGCTTATCGGCGATCGCCTGATCCAGCCGCGCCTTGAGATCAGGATTTTCGATTAATTCAGGATCAGGAACCGCTGTATTGGCCGCCGCATTCGAAGAGATGCTCTCGAAGCCGTCACACTTGCCACTGATGTTGACTCCGAGTTGGCTGATCAACGCCTGATCCGTGATAGGCTTGGTGTCGCCGGAAAGCTCCAAGGCGAAGACCTGCTCCAGATTATTCGTGGCCAAAGCGTTTTGACAGAGCGCCTTCAACACCTTCAGATTATCCGGATCGCTATCCTGTACCGGGGTATAAACCGTGCGCCAGGGCGTCTCGCCAACCGGCGTGACCTTGAGGCCAATGACCCCATTCCCGGATTTTTTGGTTCGGTATTCACGCAACACCCAGTCCACAAAGATGTTATGGGCCACATCATTGACGAACGTGTTCAACCTGATTTGCCCGAAGGGATTGCCATAATGCAGGAAATGCACGACCGGCACGGCATTGATGCCCGCAACGCCATTATAATAAAAATTGACCAGCTTCTTGAGCCGGGCCTTATCATTATCATTACGCAGATCGGACCAGAATTGCGCGATTGGCAAACAGCCTGCCGCGCCGAGGTCGGGGCGCGGATTCTCGATTGCGCCCTCAAAGATCATGGTCATGCGGTTGGTCAGATCCAGTCCTGTCCCCTTGACGTAAATGATACGCTGTTCGCCACAGTGAACGCCATTGGCAGGCATGAGGTCGAGCCGATTGATCAGCGCCACCGGTCGCATGCCATCATTGATATTATCAGGGTTGAGCAAATCTTCCGGCTTCAGCGCTGCTTCCGTCGGGCGTGGCGTGATCGGCATCAAAACACCCTGATTCACCGCCGAGCCCAACGCAAAGCTTGCAATCAACGATTGGACAAAGCTGACACGGTTTTCCTGCGTATCGGAACTGCCGCCCGTGGCAACAATCTGCCCTATCGTCCGGGCAAAGCCAAAATCCGCCAGCAAGGCAGGATCGTGGACGATGACAGCCTTTTCCTGATTTGCGGTGAGCGGCTGCGGCGGAACGACTTCGACGCCTGGTTGGGCATAGGCTGGCACAGCGATTATACCGACTAGCAGCAGCATGAAACCCAGCATATGACGAGCCGTCATAATCCGTTCCCTTCGCGATAATCCAGGCCCGTAAATTAGCGCACGCTCCGGTATCGCGCAAGCGCTTAAAGCCGCTTGACCGCTTCAATCACCACGCTTGACCGCGCGCCAGCCGATATCCGAACGGCAAAACCCTTCCCGCCAGTCGACTTGCGCGACCGCACGATAGGCGTTCAATTGTGCTTCCTTGATGGTTGTGCCGATGCCAGTCATGCCCAGAACACGCCCGCCTACGGCAGTCATCTCGCCTTTGGTGTTCAGCGCCGTTCCGGCATGGAAAGTGATGGTGTCCGGCACCAAGCCGGCTTCATGCAGCCCTTCGATCACCGTGCCTTTGCGATAAGTATCCGGATAGCCCTTGGCGGCCATCACGACACAAAGCGCGGCACAATCATGCCATTCGATCCGTACCGTATCGAGCTTGCGCGTCGCCGCGGCAAGCAGAAGCGTCAATAAATCGGTCTTGAGGCGCGGAATCATCGCCTGCGTTTCCGGGTCGCCGAAACGCGCGTTGAACTCGATCAGCTTCGGCCCGCCCTGAGTCAGCATCAGACCGGCGAAGAGCACCCCGGTATAGGGCGAACCGTCCTTGGCCAACTGGTTGATGGTGGGCTGCACAATCGTGCGCATCACCCGGTCGGTCAGATCCGGCGTCAGGATTTTGGCGGGCGAATAAGCGCCCATGCCGCCGGTATTCGGCCCCTTGTCGCCATCATGCACCGCCTTGTGGTCCTGCGCCGAGGTGAAGGGCAGCGCGGTCTTGCCATCACAAATGGCGAAGAAGCTGACTTCCTCGCCTTCCATGAATTCCTCGATCACGAGTTCAGCGCCCGCGGCACCGAATTTCGCATCCTGCATCGCCGCGATCACAGCGATCTTCGCTTCCTCGACCGTACGTGCAACCGTCACACCCTTGCCCGCCGCCAGCCCGTCGGTCTTGACGACGATCGGCGCGCCTTCGCTATCGATATAATCAAACGCCGCCTGTTTGCTGGTGAAGCGCTGGTAACGCGCGGTCGGCACACCGGCCTTGGCGCACAGGTCTTTCATAAAGCCTTTGGAGCCTTCGATCCGCGCGGCGGCTTTGGTCGGGCCAAAAACCGGAATTTGATAGGATTGCAGCGTATCGACCAGCCCATCGACCAACGGCGCTTCCGGCCCCACGACAACGAGGTTGATCTTTTGCTCCAGGCAGAAGGACACCACGGAGGAATGATCCTCGACGACCAGCTGAATGCAGGTCGCGATGGTGGCGATACCGGGGTTGCCGGGCGCGCAAAACAGATACTCACACGCCGGCGACTGCCTGATGCCCCAGCATAAGGCATGTTCGCGTCCGCCGCCGCCAATCACCAAAACCCGCATAGACATACTTCACGCCCTTCGTTTATCTTTTCGCCATGACAACCGAACCAGCCAGCCTGATCGATCAGCCGCGCAGCGGCAGCAATTTGCCCGAATTTACGGTATCGGAGATATCGCGGCAACTGAAACAAACGGTCGAGGAGCGTTTTGCCCATGTGCGGGTGCGCGGCGAGATCGGCGAATGCAAATATCACAGCAACGGCCACGTCTACCTCTCGTTGCGCGACGAAACCAATGTGCTCGCCGCCGTCATCTGGAAAGGCGCCACGGGGCGCGTCGGGCTGCGGCCGGAAATCGGCATGGATGTCGTCTGTACCGGGCGGCTGACAATTTATGCCGGGCAGTCGAAATACCAGCTCGTGATCGAGCAAATGGCGTTGGCGGGCGAAGGCGCGCTGCTCAAGCTGATCGAGGACCGCAAGAAGCGACTGGCGGCGGAAGGGCTGTTCGCGCCGGAACGCAAGCGGCCCCTTCCCTATTTGCCACGCCGGATCGGCGTGGTCACCTCGCCGACGGGTGCGGTCATCCGCGATATCCTGCACCGGGTGCAGGATCGTTTTCCCTGCCATGTGGTGGTGTGGCCTGTCGCGGTGCAAGGGCCTGGTGCGGCGGAACAGGTAACGGCGGCAATTGCCGGCTTTAACGCTCTGTCCGCCGACAGCCCATTGCGGCCCGATGTGCTCATCGTGGCGCGCGGCGGCGGTTCGCTTGAAGATCTGATGGCCTTCAATGAAGAAAACGTGGTGCGCGCGGCGGCGGCGAGCACTATCCCGCTCATCTCCGCCGTGGGGCATGAAACCGATACGACGCTGATCGACTTCGCCGCTGCCCGGCGCGCGCCAACGCCGACGGCGGCGGCGGAAATGGCCGTGCCGGTGCGCGCCGACCTGCTGGCGCAAACGTCGGCACTCGGCGGGCGTTTGTTGCAGGGCTGGCAGCGCGCAGCGGAAACGCGGCGCGAGCGCGTGACGCTGCTGGCGCGCACGCTCGGCGACCCGCGCCGGATGCTGGAGCCGCTGTGGCAACGCACGGACGATCGCGGCGCGCGGCTGGAAACGGCGATCCGGCAAATGACGGCGCTGCGGCAATCGCGGCTCGAGAGCATCGGCGGGCGCCTGCCGCATCCGCGCGAGTGGCTCAAGCTCGCGCACCAGAAATTGCAGAACGAGGCACGCGCGCTGGAGGCGGCGTTGCGCCACCGGCTGCAACGCTTCGGCGAACAACAGCGGCGGCTGCCGGACATTGCGGCGCGGCTCGAGCGTGCTTACAGCGTTCGTTTAGAAAAATCAGCAAACCTACTGGAAAGGCTGGGGCAGCTGCTCGTCAGCCTGTCGCCGCAGGGCGTGCTGGAGCGCGGCTATGTGCTGGTACGCGGCAAGGACGGCGCGCTGATCACGGCAGCAGCGCAAACCAGCGACCGGCAAGCCATCACCCTGCTCTTCCATGACGGGGAAACCGGCGCACAGATCACCAAACCAAAAGACACCGCGCAGGGGAAGTTGTTTTAAGCTGCTTATGTCTGCGCCATAAGCGCTTCATTCTCTTTGAGCCGCACAAGCCAGATAGCTGACGCGACGAAGATAATGCCGCGGATGCCCCAAGCCGCGCCGTCCGGAATAGGCCAGTGGCCCGTAAGCTGGCTCAGGCTTTGCCAGAATGTGTTGGCAGCGAACCAGTAATAGCAATTGAGCGCGAGCAGGCCGAACAGCGCTGGAACGCGCGTGCGCGGCGTTTTGATGACGGCGGACGCGAGCAAAAAAGCTAATAAGGATAGCAGGCTGTAGAACAGGAAATGCAGATACAGCTCCGGCAGCGCGGCTTCCGGCGCTGCGGTGAAGAAAGCCAGCACGAAACCGGGAAACAGCCCGGCGAAGATACGATAGGCGCGCGCATTCAGGCTGCCGGGCGTGCTTTGCTCTTGCATCGCGGCCTTGTCCGGGTCGGCGTTATAACAATTGCGGGTGCAGCCGATGCAAGGGCGGCAATAAGCACTTTTGATCGGCACGAAGCGCGCCTGACCATAAAGCCGCTCGACCGGCAAAATCGGGCAGAAGGTGCTGCACCAACCGCTCATGCCTTTGAAAAAATAACCGCCGGCAAATGCCGCCACCAGACCCGCAAGCGCCAGCAGCGCCGTGGCCACGCCGCTCTCATCGAACAGCCATTTGCGTGCCGAAACAAACAGGAGCAGCAAAATGGCGCTGATGGCAAGGCTGTATTTGGCCAGCACCGGCGGCAGCGTCAATCCGCGCGTGAATCTCATCTCGCGTGGCAGTTGATTGAGCCGCGCCATAGGGCAGAGATTGCGCCAAACGCCGGGTGCAAAAAACAGCACAGCTGGCAAGACCGGTACGATAACGCCCCAGAAGAGCGGCAGGCCAATTTCAGGCATCAGAACCAAAAGCAGCGCAAGCCCGGCCGTACCGCACAGCATGGCAAAACTCGCTAAATGCCAGATCTTCTGGCGCGTCCAGCGGCGCGGCCAGAAAGCCGCACGAGGCAACGAACGGGAAACAGCCATTACTTCTTTTCCCAACCGCCACGATCATTTTGCTGCCAATAGCTCAAAACATGGCCCTCGGCCTGATAAATTTTCCAACGCGCACGGGCTGCGGCGACCGCCGCTTCATCCATGCCGGGAAAAATCTCGCAGACGCGCTGGTAGCACGCAATCTGCGCCGATGTCGCACCATCGGTCAGGAACAGCACTTCGGCCTCGTTGGGGCGTTCATCCTCATGCGTGAGCCAGACGGGTTGCTCGGCGGCGTTTCCGTCCTTCGCCGTGCCGTGCGGCAGGAAGCTATCCGGCTTATAAACCCAGAGCTGCTGCGCCAGCGCCTCGGCACG
>JBDHTV010000033.1:0-12180 GCA_039808825.1 Bdellovibrionales bacterium
ACGCGTTTGCTCAAGGTTCTGGCGCTCGCCGACTCGTCGCATGACGGGGAGGCGGTGGCCGCTGTCCGCATGGCCCGTCAGTTGCTGGCGCAGGAGGGGTTGAGCTTCGCCGATCTCGCGAGCGGCACCAACGATCTCGTCGCGCTGGCGCAGGATAATGTCACCCATCTGCGCGGCCTCGAGACACAGGTGTCCGATCTGCAGCGCCGTCTGCTCGATGCGTTGCGTCAGCTCCATGAACGCAATAATGCGCTCAATGCCGTCAATAATCGGCTGCAGCAGCTCGAACAATCGGCGGAAAAGACGCGCGGCGAAGTCGAGAAATGGCGCTCGCTGGCGCGCGACACCGCCAACAAGCTGTGGGATATCGGCCAGCAAATGGCACAGGATCATGCCGTGACCCATAGTGTTGCGGGTCAGCTGCAGGAAATCCGCCCCGCGCCGCGCAGCCTGACCCGTCCGCCGGTCAGCAGCGCGCTGACGCGTGAGCGCCGTTTTGTCCGCAACAGCCTGCTCGAGCCGCAGGAAACGCCGTTAAGCCCGCAGGCTGCGGCAAAATAAGCGAAAAATCGTTGCAAATCATGCGCTGAGGGGCGATTTTTCCGTTCTTTTTCTCGGCTGTCTGCGCTATTTTGCGCCCGTTTGTTCCAGCGAAAGTTTGCATGATGGCGCTAACCGCGCATCCCGCCTTGCTGCCTTCCGGCTTTACCGACCTGCTGCCCCCGCGTGCGGCGCAGGAGGCGGCGCTCACCCACAGCATGATGCAGCTCTTCCACGGCCATGGTTATGCGCGGATCAGTCCGCCGCTGCTGGAGTTCGAGGATAATCTGCTGGCGGGTGCCGGCACGAGCCTCGCGCCGCATACCTTTCGTTTGATGGACCCGCTCTCGGGCCAGATGCTCGGCCTGCGCGCCGATATGACGGTGCAGGTCGCGCGCATCGCCACGACGCGTGTCGCAGACTGGCCGCGCCCGTTGCGCCTTGCTTATGCCGGGCAGGTGGTACGCCAGAGTAATAGCGAACACCGGCCCGAGCGGCAGAGCGGCCAGATCGGGATTGAGCTGATCGGCTCGCCGAGCCCGGCGGCGGACGCCGAGATTATCATGCTCGCCTGTCAGGGGCTGGCGGCGGCGGGTATCGCGGCGTTCACGCTCGATTTATCCTTGCCGACACTGATTACCGGCTTGTGCCGCGCGCATGGACTCGATGCTGAAGCCACTGCCGCGCTGCGGCACGCGCTCGATCGCAAGGATAGCGCCGCCGTGGCCGCACTGGGCGGGCCGGTTGCGCCGGTCGCGCTTAAACTGATGAAACTCTGCGGGCCGATCGGTCCGGCTCTGGCCGGGTTGCAGCGCCTGACGCTGCCGCAGCCGGTGCAGGCTGAGTGCGCGCATCTCGCCGCGGTCTGGCAGCTGCTGCAAGCCGAGCCTTTCGCGGCGCAGACCATGCTCGACCTCGTCGAGTATCGCGGTTTTGAATATCATACCGGCCTCGCTTATGCGCTTTATGCGCACGCCCCGGGTATCGAACTGGGGCGCGGCGGGCGCTATCATTCCAAGGCGCGTGGTTCGGTCGAACCGGGCGAGTCCGCGACCGGTTTCACCTTTTACAGCGAGAGCCTGCTCGCGACGATGCCGGAACCGGCAGCCGAACCACGCATTTACTTGCCGTTTGGCACGCCGGCGGCACAGGCCGCGCAGCTGCGGCAGCAGGGCTTTATCACGATTGCGGCGCTGGCGGCTGATGCCGACGCGCGCGCGGCGGCGCGGGCGCAGCACTGCACGCATATTTTCGAGCATGGTCAACCGGGTGCGTTAGGAACAACAGCATGAGCAATGTCGCGGTCATTGGGGCGCAATGGGGTGATGAAGGCAAGGGCAAGATCGTCGATTGGCTGTCGAGCCGCGCCGATGTCGTCGTGCGGTTTCAGGGCGGGCATAATGCCGGTCATACGCTCGTTATCGACGGTGTCGAGCACAAGCTTAGCTTGCTTCCGTCGGGCGTCGTGCGGCCGGGCAAGCTGTCGCTGATCGGCAACGGCGTCGTTGTCGATCCGTGGGCTTTCTTTCAGGAAGTGAACCGCGTCGCCGAGAAGGGCGTTTCGGTCACGCCCGCCAATCTGCGTATCGCCGAAAATGTCACGCTGATTTTGCCGTCGCATGGGGTTGTTGATCGCGCGCGCGAAGCGGCGGCGCTCAACAAGATCGGCACTACGGGCCGTGGTATCGGTCCTGCCTATGAAGACAAGGTCGCGCGCCGCGCCGTACGCCTGTGCGACCTCGCCGACCCGGAGCTGCTGCGCGCCAAGCTCGAACATCAGCTCGCGCATCATAATATTCTGCTGCGCGCCTATGGCGCGGAGGAAGTGACGGTGGAAGGCGTGCTGGCACAGCTGCTTGAACTCGCGCCGAAAATCCTGCCCTTCGCCGCACCGGTCTGGCGCGAGCTTGATGCCGCGGCCAAGGCGCACAAGAAGATTTTGTTCGAAGGCGCGCAGGGCACGATGCTTGATATCGATCACGGCACCTATCCCTTCGTGACCTCAAGCACGACGGTGGCTGCGAACGCCGCGAGCGGCTCGGGCATGGCGCCGCATCTCATCGGCAACGTGCTCGGCATCTGCAAGGCCTATACCACGCGAGTCGGTTCCGGCCCGTTCCCGACCGAAGAGAAGAGCGAAATCGGCGAACATATCGGTGCGCGCGGCAAGGAATTCGGCGTCGTCACCGGGCGCAAGCGTCGCTGCGGCTGGTTTGATGCCGTGATGGTGCGGCAGGCGGTCAAGCTCGGTGGCATCACCGGCATCGCATTGACCAAGCTCGACGTGCTTGACGAGCTGGCGGAGCTCAAGGTCTGCACCGGCTACCGCTGGCGCGGTCAAGTGCTCGATTACCTGCCCGCAAGCCAGATCGCGCAGGCCGAGATCGAACCGATTTATGAAAGCTGGGACGGCTGGCAAAAGACCACGCGCGGCGCGCGCAGCTGGGCCGAGCTGCCGAGCAAGGCGGTCAAATATATCCGCCGCCTTGAAGAGCTGGTGCAAACCCCGGTCACGCTGCTCTCGACCAGTCCGGAACGCGACGACACCATCCTGATGCAGGACCCGTTTACCATATAAATGCCGTTCTGGTCTGCCGCTTGACGGCGCTTCGCTTGAGGGCTTAGGCTTCCCGTTATTCAGAAGAGGGGGAGGATACTATGAGCACAGAAGCACAGATTGCGGGTACGGCACATATCGCCAAGCCGTTATTGCAGGCGCTGGCCGCGGCCGGGGTCGAGGTCGGCAAGCCCTATGTCGCGGGATGGATGGGTTCCCCGACCAATCCGGCCACGGTCTATCCGTTGCCGGTGCGCCATGAACGGGCTGACCGCGATTTCGACAGTGCGCTGGTGGGCAAGCCCCATACGCTGACCGTGCATGAGAGCGGCCGATTCCAGACCAGCGTGCCTACCCCCGATCTGCGGGATGGCGTGGGTATGACCCGCGACCCGGTCGCAGTGCGCAAGGCCGTCAACGCCGTTGCGGCGCGGCTGGATCTTGCTCTGGCCTGAGGCAAGGCGGGCGCTTCCTTAACCGGCGTGCTAAGAGTTAAGCTCTTCTTTACCAAACCTGAACGACATTAACGTTTGGAGACAACCCACCCGCGGGCCGCATGGTACGACGGGGCTTTTGGCGCGCGGTTGGACAAGAGCGGACAGGTATGCAGCAAAAGACGGAGCGGGCGGAAGGCGCCAACGGATTTGTGCCGCTGGGGGGCAAAAGCGAAGTCGCGCCTGCCTCGCCGTTGCCGACGTTCGACGGCGTCGGCGGCACGGCTTATGTCGCGCGCCTGCGCGGCGCCAGCTCGTCTGATCTCATGGCCCTGATCTGCCGCAACGGCTATCCGCCGCGCAGCGATATCGTCAACCAGTTGCGCGGCATCGATAATCCGGCCGTGCTGCGCCTGCTCGACAGCGGCATGATCGATTTCCCGGTCGACGGCCAGCGTTACTATGGTTTTGTCTTTGAGCAGCCGCTCAATGGCCGTTTCTGGCAGTCGCTCGACGAAGTGCATGCGCCGCTCGGTGAGGATTTCGTCAATCGCCGCTTCATCGCGCCGCTCGCCGACGGTTTGCGCCAATTTGCCGATGTCGGCTTGATGCATGGCAGCGTACGTCCCACCAATATTTTCTGGCGCGAGAACAGTTCCGGCGCGCCTCAGCTCGGCGAATGCGTGACCGCGGCGCCGGGTATCGGCCAGCCGTTGCTGTTCGAATCGCTTGAGCGCGCCCAAGCCGCGCCGCATGCGCGCGGCACCGGCACGATTCTTGATGATATGTACGCGCTCGGCGTGACCGTGCTGCTGCTCGTCCTGGGGCGCAATCCGCTCAAAGGCATCGACGATGCGACGCTGCTGCGCCTGCGGCTCGAACGCGGCAGCTTCGCGACGCTGGTCGAAAATGCCAAGCTCGCGCCGGGCCATGTCGAACTGTTGCGTGGCCTCTTGCATGACGATCCGCGCCAGCGCTGGAATGCCTATGATCTCGAACAATGGTGCAGCGGCCAGCGCCTGAGCCCGAAACAGTCGGAATTCAGCAAGCGTGCCAGCCGTGGCCTCGTGTTCTGCGGTAAGGAATATTGGCAGATCCGGCCACTGGTCCCGGTTTTATGGGCGAATGTGGCGGAAGCGGCAAAGCTGATCGATGGTGGCGAGCTTGACCGCTGGCTGCGCCGGTCGATGAATGATGACGAGCGCGCCGACCGCGTCCAGGATGCGATCGATACCCTCAAGAACAGCGGCCGCACCGCCTATTACGACGAGCAGCTGGTCACGATGGCGACCATCGCGCTCGATCCGAATGGCCCGATCGGCTATCGCGGGCAGGTCGTGATGCCGTCCGGCGTGGGCGGCGGCCTCGCGGAGGCGATGCGTACGGGACAGAACCTCCAGATCATGGGCGAAGTGATCAGCAACCAGTTTGTCGGTTTCTGGGTCAACCAGCAAAGCGGCGGCAAGGCCGACCTTGTGCCGCTGGCGCAAAGCTTCGAGCGCATGCGCGGCCATGTCGAACGGGCGAATTATGGTTCCGGCCTCGAACGCGTCGTCTATGAGCTGAACCCGACACTGGCCTGTTTAAGCCCGATGCTGCGCGGCCAGAATGTCATCGCGGCCAAGGATTTTCTGGGCGCGCTGGAACGTGCCGCGATGCAGCCCAACCGGCCGAATGAGCCGTTTGATCGCCACATCGCGTCCTGGGTCATCACCAAAGATCGTTCCTTCGATTATATGATGCGTGCGGTCAACAGCAGCAGCAATCTGCAGCGCATTTTGACCGTCCTTAATCTGTATGACGAATGGCAGCAGAAGCACGGGCCTGAACAGATTCCGGCCTTGACCGGCTGGTTCGTCACCCTGCTCGAACCGTTGACCCGCCGCTATTTCAATCGCCCGACGCGCGACGCCGTTGCCGCAGCACTGCAGCAGGCTGCGGCGGGCGGCAGGCTCAAGGCGGTGGTCGAACTGCTCGATAATCCCGCGATGGTCGAGCGCGACCAGCAAAGCTTCGCCGCCGCGCGGCAGGTGTATCGCGCCACGCTGCAGCAGATCGCTTTGCTCGAGCGCCATAAAAAATATCATGCCGAAGTCGCGAAGACCTATGGCCGGCCCACCGCGACCTATATCGCCTGGGTGCTATCGGCGATGGCGATTGTCTTCACGATTCTGCGCAGTTTGACGGCGGGGTGACATGGCTAAAGAGCAAGCGGCGAAAGCCGCCAAGCCGGGCAAGAAAGAAAAGGGCGCGCGCAAGGGCGGCGCTGGCAAAGTGCTGTTCGTTCTGATGATCTTCCTGGTCACGATCTGGTCGACCGCCTGCCTCATCGTCCCGGGCATGATGCCGACGCTGGTCGCTTTGATTACCGACAAGGATCGGGAAAAGGCGCTGGCGCTCACCGTCGGCGCCACCAATTTCGCCGGTTGTCTGCCTTTTGTGCTGCAGCTCTGGTCGATGGGACAGAATTTCGACAATGCCATGAAGTTGATGCGCGATCCGCTCACTTGGCTCGTCATGCTCGCGTCAGCCGGCGTTGGCTACGTCATTTATATAATTGTACCCGATATCGTGGCCACTTTCATGGCCGGGAGCGCAAGCGGTAAAATTGCGCGCCTGCAGAAAAATCTCGAAGAGCTGCAGCGCGTGTGGGGGCCGGATGTCGCGACCGACAAGCAGTTCGACGCACTCGGCGATATTCAGGGTTGATTATTTCTTGTTGGCGTAAAAACGGTAGAAGCGCAGCCCGCTGCTGAGCGCGGCCATCCGGGTGGCCCAGAGCTGCACCTCCTGCAACACGGGGGCACGCGCCGCGGGTGCGAGAGGGGTTTCTTCGAGCGTCTGCATAAGATTGGCGAGCCCTTCGGTGATGGCGTCGGCATAGTGGCCCGTCCGGTCCTCGCTGACGCGGACTTCAAGCCCCTGAATGTTCCACAACTTGCCAGCGTCGCTGGCGGTCAAGAGCGCCGCGCCGCCGGCATCAAACGCTTGCCATTGCTCCAGCACCGGATTCATCGGCGTGGCGTCATCGCGCACCAGATCGGTCCAGCTGAAATGGGCGCGATCCTTGAGGCTGCCGACGATTTGCCCTGCGAATTCCTTTTTGTTTTTGATCCGGAAACACAGCTCGCGTCCGATAATCCCGTCATAACGCTTGGTGGCTTTGAAGTCGCCAGGGTCATAGGCGTCAAGCGAAACATGCTTGTGCTGGCCGTGCTGCTGCAAGATACGGCGACCGGGGCTGATCAGCGCCGCATCCGCCTCCAGCCCGGTGACGTAGCTGCCGTAGTTGTTGACGATCTGCCGACCCGCGCCGCCCAGGCCAGCTGTGAGGTCGAGGACCGTCATCGTATTATCAAGCCCGAAGGAACGCACCATGACCGACGTCATATGGTCGCCGATCGGTACGTGCCAGCCTTCGCCCCACATGATTTGCAGCAGGCTGTGGCGTTCAAGAAAATGGCCTTCATCCAGCGCGCGTTGCCGCGGCGGCTTGACGGCAGGCGCATCTTCGGGCGGGCGCTCAACCTGTGACGCAGCCGGTTTTTCTTCTTCTTCAGTCATGAGCCAGAGATGAACGCGCCGCACCCATTCGAGCATCGCGTGCGCCGGGTTTTTCTTTTGCGCATTGACGACCTGTTCGGTCATAATCAGGTTCCTAATAGCATGCGCTGTGTATTATTTTATGCAGCTCTCCGAGTAAGACGGGACAAAGGTTAAGAATATGCAAATAATGCCACAGCGTCTGGGTATAAATATTGACCATATTGCTACATTGCGCAACGCGCGCCACCGCGACAGCGCCGCGCACCCGGACCTGATGGCGGGCACGGCGGCCGTCATCGCGGGCGGCGCGGACGGCATCACCTTTCATTTGCGCGAAGATCGCCGCCATATCCTCGATGCCGATGTCGAACGTCTGCGCGCCGAAGTCAAACTGCCGCTCAATTTCGAAATGGCGGCGACGGCGGAGATGACCGCGATTGCGCAGCGCATCAAACCGCATGCCGTCTGTCTGGTGCCGGAACGCCGTATGGAGGTAACGACCGAAGGCGGCCTCAATGTCGCGGGCGAGGGGCAGGGGCTGCTCAAGGATTGCGTGCGCCAGCTTACGGCGAGCGGCAGCCAGGTCGCTTTGTTTATCGATCCCGATCCGGCGCAGGTCGCTGCGGCAGCCGCGACCGGCTGCGCCGCGATCGAGCTGCATACCGGCCGTTATTGCGATGTGCAGGGCGCGGCGCGCGCCGCCGAACTGGCGCGGCTTGCGGCGGCAGCCCGGCAGGCAGCGGCGCTTGGGCTTGAAGTCCATGCCGGGCATGGGCTGGATTATGACAATGTCGGCGCGGTCGCGGCGATCCCGGAGATTGTCGAGCTCAATATCGGTCATCATATCGTCGGGGCGGCCTTGTTCATCGGCTTGACGGCGGCGGTCAGCAAAATGCGCGCGGCGATGCAGGCCGCGCGTTTCCCCGCCGCGACGAAATGAACACGGCCCTGCAGCGTTGCCGTGCCGCCCTGCAACGGCAGGGTGGCGATCTGCGCCACGCCCTGCGCGTGACCATCGCGGTGATTGTGACCTTTGGCTTCGCGCATCTGCTGCAGTTGCCGCAGGGTTTCTGGGCCGTGCTCACGGCACTCCTGGTCATGCAGGCCAATCTCGGCGCGTCGCTCAAGGCGGCATTGGAGCGTGTGGTCGGCACGGTCAGCGGCGCTGCCTATGGCGCGATGATTGCATGGCTGCTGCCGCATGATACGCCGTGGGAACAGCTGCTGAAGCTCGCGGTGGGCACCGCGCCGCTTGCCTTCCTTGCCGCCGTGCGTCCGGCATTCCGGGTCGCGCCGGTCACCGTCATTATTGTGCTGTTCAGTCCGCAGAACCAGCATATCGGCATCGGGCTCTATGCGCTCGAGCGGGTCGGCGAGATTCTGCTTGGCAGCCTGATCGGCCTCGCGGTCGCACTGCTCGTCTTTCCGGCGCGCGCCCACCATTTGCTGCGGCGCGCGACCGGCGACACGCTCAAGATTTTCGCCGCGCTCATTCCAACCTTGTTGGCGGGAGCCGAAGCGGATGCAGACCGCGTCGCGATCGAAGGCGCGCACAAAAAAATTCGTGCGGCGCTCGGCAAGCTTGAAAATGTCGCGCAGGACGCGCTGCATGAGCGGCGCGGCCATTTGAGTCCCGCGCATGATCCAGAGCCGCTGCTGCGCAGCCTGCGCCGCGTCCGGCATGATCTGGTCATGCTGGGGCGCGCCATGGCCCAACCTTTGCCCGAGAGTGTCGCGCCGCAATTGCTGCCGCCGCTGCGTCAGGTCGCGGCAGCGGCGGGAAATTTCTTGCAGGCTACAGGGCAGGCATTGGGCGACGGACAATCCTTGCCTGCTCCGGCTTATGATGCGGCGTTTGCGGCTTACGCCACCGCCATGGCGGAAACGCGCGCGACGGGTGTGCTGCGCACACTGCCGGCCGATGCGGTCGGGCGCGTCTTTGCGTTGGCCTTTTCGCTCGAGCAATTGCAGGACAATCTCCGCGCGTTACATGGGCGCGCGGCAGCCGGGTTCGGCGCCTAGCCGAGCTGTTGGGCCGGTTTTGTGGCCTGACCCTGGTGCATCTGCCGGGCCCGGTTGGTGATAATCACCTCGTCCGGATGCAGCGCTTCCACCGGGTTGCCGATGATCCAGCCATCCGCCGGTTTGTGTGCCGTAACGATCTTCCGGGCGGCATAATAGCTTGCCCCCGGAACCGTATGTTCCGGCTGGTTTGTCGTTGTCATCAGCGCCTCCCCGCACCATGCCAACAGGTTGATAATGCGGTTACCGTAGCATGACCGTGCGGCTGGTCAATCTTTCGCCATGGCAAAGACAGATTTAACCAGTTCTGCTAACGGGAATTTTACGGCATCCGCCTAGGCTAAGGTGTTGGAGGTGCGGATGCTCCGGGACAAGCTATGCCAGTTCTGCCGTGAAGAAACGGGCGCGACGGCCATTGAGTATGGCCTGATTTGCGCGCTGGTTTTCCTGCCCATGGCCGCCGTGCTGCCGTTTTTCGCCAACGAAGTCACCACCATGTTCCACAAAGTGGGCGATGCCGTGATGCAGGTGGTTGGCAAATAAACCTAGCGCGCCGCCAGCGCGACCTTGATCCCCAGCGCGATTAAAACCGCCCCCATCGCCCGGTCGAACCAGTGGCCGCAGCGCAGGAACTGCTGCCGTATTTTCTGCCGCGACAAAAAATAGGCGACGAGGCTGAACCAGGCGAAAGCAGAAACAAGCAGCAAGGTCACGAAACCCCACAAGACCGGAGCGGGCATGACGGGATCGACGACAATTGTCAGATAGCTGAGCCAGAAAATCGCTGCCTTGGGGTTGAGCGCGTTGGTGATGAAGCCTTGCAGCAGAGCCGAGCGCGGCGCGGGCGTGGGGGCCTGGCTGGCTTCGGCAGCCTGCGGCGCGGCTGGCTTGCTGCGGATGGCCTTGCTGCCGAGATAGATCAAATAAGCGGCGGCGCACAATTTGAGGATGCTGAAGGCCAGAAGCGAATGAGCAATCAATGCGCCGATGCCGATATGGACATAGGTAATGTGGATGAGGTTGGCCAGCGCGATACCCAGTGCGGTCGCCACGCCCGCGCGCACGCCGTGCCGCACGCTGTTTTGCACAGTCATGATGAAATCCGGCCCCGGTGACATAACGGCGAGCAGGAACAGTCCGTAGGCGGGAATAAGGGTCAGCAGCATCGGGTAATCCAGGAAAGCGAGATAAACCAGACTGTTACATGGTCTCGGGCGCCGAACAATGCAAGAGCGTTCCCCGCACCAGCGGCGTTTTCGATTATTCTTTTTACTTTCAGTGTCTTAATCGATAATACGCCTATCCGATTATTCAGAACGCCATCAAGAAGGATTTGATTATGTTAAAGCATTTTCGTCGTGCCGCGCGCAGCCTGGCGCATCGTACCGTGAGTCCGCTCAATCATTTCAGCGCTCTGGCCGCGCGCGTGACGTTGCGCGCCAGCCGTCCGGGCGGCCATGTCCACCGCGTCGCCACGGACCTTTTGTTCAAGGCCGCACTGCGGACCCGTAACGCGCAACGCCGGGCCGGCCTGCTGGCCAAGCATCAGCAGCATGTTGACCTGCGGCTGCATGCCAAGTTCGGTCTGCCGCTCAGCCCGACCGTGCCCGGGCCGTCGAAAACCACCGGGCACGACGCGACGCTCGGTATCGGCTAATCGCGCCGTGTTGCGGCGACGCTTGCGGCGCGGCGCGGCTTGGCGTTATCATCAAGAACTGTTCCTTCCCGCAGCTTGAGTCGTTGTGATGCACGCCGCCGTCAATCGTCTGTTCGGCCAAGCCAAGGCCTTTGTCGATCCGGCTCGCCGGGCCGTCCGGCAGGTGCTGGGCGCCGCGTCGAAAAACCCTTCCGCCGCCGTCCTCTGGGCGTGGGCAGAATTGCAAAAGCATAACCGTGTGCCGCGTCATGCCGTCGACGCCGGCTGTGGCCGGGGCCGCAACAGCCTGTTTCTGGCTCGCCAGGGCGTGCAGGTCACGGCGCTCGATTTCACCCCGGCGGCGATCGAGGCGCTCAAAGCCGCAGCGGTTGCGGAGCGGCTGCAGGACAAGATCCGCGCGCTGGTCTATGATGTGACGGAGGGCTGGCCGGTGCCGCAGCACGGCATCGATCTCGTCGTCGATGCTTTCTGCTTCAAGCATATTACGGGCCGCAATGCGCGCCTTGCCTATAAGCAAAACATTGTGCAGGCGCTCGATGTGCGCGGCACTTTCCTGATTGCGTTCGACAGCGTCGGCGACGGCTATTACGGTCGCTATATCACCGAGCATTTCGGTGACGGCAGCGCGCTGTGCCTCGACCCTGCGACCAATCTGCAATCGGTGCTGTTCACGCGTGACCATGTCGTCGAATATTTCGCGCCGGAATTCCGGCTGCTCGCTGAAAGCACCAGCGCCGATAAATCCGGTAAGACGGGTGGCCCCGCGCGCGCGCCGCGCGCCCTGCTGTTCGAGCGCAATCCCAAAAGCCAGGGCGGGGGTTATAGCCGCATCAAGCCGGAAGACGCTTTCATCAAGCCGCGCTACTATGGCCAGTTCAAAGCGGACGACCGGTAAGGTTAATGCGTCGGCCCGCGCCCGGCGAGCGGACCCTAAATAATAAAGCCCCCATTAAAAGCGTGACCCGAACGCGCCGAAAGTATATAGAACGGGCACTGATTTTATTTTCGGCATGGGCATCGCATGGCACTCCGCGCTTACCAGCTCTACCAGGGTTGCGATTGGCAGACCTATCGCTATAGCGCGGCGCAGGTTTATGATCTGCTCGATCAGGTGCGCGATATGACCGGCATGGTGCTACAGGGCGAAACGCCGCTGCCTTTCGATCCGCCGCCCGGCTTCGCACCGCTCGCGTTGCTGCACGATCTGTGCAGCGATCTGGTCGGTTCGGTCGATATGGCCCTGGCTGACCTCGCCGTTACCTTGCACAAGCATTTGCCGAGCCGCTGGCTTATGGTCGAACTGCGCACGCTGGTCGCCCAGTTGCCGGAAATGGCGCAACACTGTGCCGAAGATCAGGACAATCTGCCCAACATCGCCGATCGTGCGGAACGCATTCGCCACCTGCTGCAGCGGCTTGATAGCT
>JBDHTV010000034.1:0-12069 GCA_039808825.1 Bdellovibrionales bacterium
GGGCGCTGACCGAGCAGACTTTGCATGATACGATGCAGTTCGCCGGGGTCGGGCCGGGGCGAGCGCGACAAATGCCGCCGCCAGTCTTTGCCGGGGGTGGGGGGGCGGCTCCGGTCGCGGTCGCTGATAGCATGCCTGGGTTTATCTGGGGTCACGCCGCCGCACCGTGGCAAGGCACGCCGAACCTCTGGCGAGCGCTTCGTCTCTATTATATGCGGTACGGCGGCAGTCTGGCTTGCCGAATCGTACCGCCCTGTGCCGATATGGTGCGCGGCACTATTGTACCAGATGAAGATATTTTCGATACAACGGTCACGATCATGAACGGTTGCGGGGGGTCGGATTATGCAGCGCATATGGCGCAGGCTGCATTTCTTCTGCTCGACGCACCAGTCGGTGAAGCATTGCCATATCTGGCTGATGCGGCCCGGCTGGGGCTGCCGGTATTAGGAAACGATTATCCGGCCTTGCGTGAACTGGCCGCCAGTCACGGCGCGTCGGTGACGTGGCTTCGGACTGGGCCAGAGGTCGTGGCGCAACAACTCAAAGCCATGGAGCGAACCGATGCGGAGCGCTTGTCGGGTGGTACTGGCCGGGAAGGCTGGCAGGATGCCGTCGCCCTACGCTACTGGGAAGCGGTGCGCACATGGCAGTGAAGCGGTTTGGCATCTACACTTCCTTTCCTCCTGGCGTGGACATGACCAAGGAAGGGCTGGGGCGGCATCTGGCCTATTTTCTACAGGCGGCACAGCAACGCCCTGATATTCGCTTTACCCTTGCTTGTCCCAGTTGGTCGCGATCGGACATTCTCGCCTTGTGCCGTGCCTACCGGATTGATCCGGGAAGTTTCGATTTGTTGTCGCCGCTGCCGCTGCCGGCGTTTAATTTTCTGCGGCGCAGGCACAAGCAGTTGGTTAAAGTGGTCTTGGCACCATTGATTCTTCTATCGCTGCTTGGGCGCCGTCTGCTGCAGCCTTTTGTTCGTTTATGGCGTTGCATATGGTGCGGTCTGCATGAGTCTCCGCCTGCTCCTGATGTTCTGGTTCGGTTCAATCTGGGGGGAACGCGGCAACGTATCTTCAAGCGGATCGTTCATTTTGAAATTTCGCGTCTGCATCGGTTGATTGCGCGCCGAGCCAATGTTCTGGCGTGGTATAGCCCGACGTCCTTCTGGCCGCGTTTCAACGAGCTCCCGGTACCGCGTTTGATGTGTGTGCCCGACGTATTGGTCGGAGATTTTCCGGTTGGGTTTGCCCGGCTGAGCGGCGCGGCGTTCTATGAACGCTTGACGGAAATCGGGGAGGCAATTGCCAATGGGTATCATTTTGTCACTTATAGCGACGCGGTCCAGCGCGATACGTTGGGGGCGCGTTATGGTATCGATCCGGCTCGTGTCAGCGTGATTCGTCATGGCGCGAATCGTATGGACGAGGCTCTGCAATCCCCTGATGGCACAACGCAGGATACAAAAGGCTTGCTGGCGCTGTTTCATGCAGCGTTGGAAAAGGCTCTAGGGCATCCTGATGCAACGGTTTTCGCCCATGAAGAGTTGCGGTTTCTGTTTTATGCCAGCCAGATCCGTCCCAGCAAAAATGTCCTCACCTTGTTACGCGCCTATCACTATCTGTTGCACCATCGCTATATCAGCCACAAATTGATCATGACGGGTAATCCGCATGTCGTGCCTGATGTTCTCGCCTTCGTTAAGGATCATAAGCTTGAGAACGACGTTCTGTTTTTGCATGGGTTGACAGGGGAGGAGCTGGCGGCTTGTTACAAGCTGGCCGATCTTGCCGTGAACCCGACTTTGTTTGAAGGCGGCTGTCCCTTTACCTTCACGGAAGCGGTTTCCGTTGGAACGCCGGTGGTGATGAGCGATATTCCGGTCGCGCGAGAAGTCCTGACCGATCCGGTCTTGCAGGCCGTGACATTTTTTGATCCCTATGACTGGCGGATGGCGGCGGCACGGATTGAAACGGCGCTGCAGGATTTGCCGAGCCTGCTTGAACTGCAGCGGCGCTATTATCAAGCGCGGCTGGTGCAGCGGACCTGGCGGCACGTCGTGGACGACTACATCGCCTTGCTCGAACAGTTAGCGGAACAGTCGGAAGGGCTGCGCCATGCTGCCTGACGTGAAACGGCTCGTACTCTATGGCTGCGGCGGACATGCGCGCAGTGTCGGTTCAGCAGCGCTCTGCTCCGGATACAAAGCCCTGCTTTTTGTGGACGATAAGGCGCGGTCCGGCGAGCGCATCATGGGATTTCCCGTGCTGACGGCGTTGCCGGCCGAGGCTGTTGCCGATGATGCTATCGCCGCGCTTGGCGATAATGCACGGCGGGCGGCGCTCTACCACATGCTGCTTGCGGCGGGACGACATGTCTTGCCAACTGTGTGGCATCCTGATGCTCGTGTGGCGGCTGAAGCTGTCCTGGAGCAAGCGGGGTTTCTGGGTGCGCTGAGCTATATTGGGCCGGAAGCACGGATTGGCGTGAATGCCATCGTGAATACGGGAGCGATTGTCGAGCACGAATGCACAGTTGGTCCGCATGGCCATGTGGCTATCGGAGCGCGGATGGCGGGGCGTAGTCATTTGGGTGCGTTCGTGCTGCTCGGAGCTGGTGCGGTCGTCCTTGACGGTGTCCGGGTTTGCGATCATGTCCAAATCGGAGCTGGCAGCGTCGTCACACGCGATATCGTGGAGCCTGGGATCTATGTCGGCGTTCCGGCCCGTAAGCGTTAATATGTCTGCAGAGTGGCTATATGCGTGGCTATCGTTTTGTTTTGTAGCAATATCTCGGCCGCCTGGTTTGTTGGTATGGGGTCTGCCATATTTGCCTTTTGCCGGGGTGCACAGCGGTATGTCATAATGTTAACCCGGTTTAACGGAGCATCGCTTGAGTCGTTACCCGCTTGTTGTTGATCTGGACGGTACCCTGGTCCGTACCGATATGCTGCACGAGTCCGCATTGCGTATCCTGCGCGACCGGCCGTGCGACCTGCTGCGTTTTCCTGTCTGGCTTGCCGCGGGCAAGGCCGTTCTCAAGCGTCATTTGGCAGAGCGCGTGGATATTGCGCCGGATACATTGCCCTATAACAGGGAATTGCTGGACTGGCTGCGGCAGGAGCATGCCGCCGGGCGTAAACTCGTATTGTGTACGGCGTCCGACATGCATTTCGCCACGGCGATCGCTGATCATCTTGGTATGTTCGACACGGTGATGGCCAGCGACGGCGTGACCAACCTCTCTGGAGCGCGCAAGGCTGAAGCCTTGACGCAACGTTTCGGTCAGGCCGGGTTTGATTATGCCGGTAATGCCGAGGCCGATTTGAAGGTCTGGTTGCAGGCGCGTCACGCAATTCTGGTCAACGCATCCCATGCACTGGCCGAGCGGGCCAGAGCGCTGTGCTTGGTCGAGAGAATCTTTCCGCCTTCTGTCAGCGGCCCCAGAGTCTGGCTCCGTATGCTGCGGGTGCATCAATGGCTCAAGAATATCCTGCTGTTCGTCCCGGTGATTGCTGCGCATCGCTTCTTGCAGCCCGATCTTATTGCGAGCCTGCTGGTGGCGTTTGTGGCATTCAGTATCTGCGCTTCATCCGTCTACGTTGCGAACGACCTGCTCGATCTTGATAGCGACCGGCAGCATCCCAGCAAATGCCGACGGCCCTTCGCTTCGGGCGCCATTCCCGCCTGGGTGGGGGTGATGCTGGCGCCGGTACTGCTGGCTGTCAGCGTGTTGCTGGCCGTGCCGGTCGGTGGCTCTTTCTTGGCGTGGCTGTTCCTCTATTTTGCCCTGACATGCGCCTATTCCTGGTGGCTCAAACGCCAGATGCTGATCGATTGCATTACGCTTGCGGTGCTCTATACGCTGCGCATCCTGGCCGGGGCCGCCGCGGCAGATATTACACTGTCATTCTGGCTGCTGGCCTTTTCGGGTTTCTTGTTTCTTTCGTTGGCTTTTGTCAAGCGTTATGCCGAGTTGCAGGCGCAGCATTTGAGCGGGAAGGACAAAGTACATGGTCGCGGTTATCTGACCAGCGACGCGCCGCTGGTGCAAATGCTGGGGATTGGCGGCGGCTATGCCGCTGTCGTGGTGCTTGCGCTTTATCTGAATAGCGAAGCCGTGATGCGGCTCTATCAGGCGCCTGCGGTGATGTGGCTGGCCATACCGGTCATGATGTTCTGGGTCAGTTGGATGTGGATGCAGGCACATCGCGGCCGCATGCATGATGACCCGCTGATTTTCGCGCTTAAGGACAGAACCAGTCTGATGGCGGGGCTGGCTTTTGCCGGAGTTCTGCTGTTCGGGGCTATTGGGCGGCCATGGTAGCGCTGGCGTCATGGGGGCGGCTCGAATGTCCCGCGCACCGGTTGGAGTTCCTGACGGACCGCGACCAGGTCGCCGCCCGGTTGCAGCGTGTCGCTGAATCCGGGATCGCCTATGGCATGGGCCGCAGCTATGGTGACATCTGTCTCGCACCAAATGGCATCTCATGGCAGACGCGCGGACTCGATCGCTTCATCGCTTTTGACCCTGTTGCCGGGCGGCTGATCTGCGAAGCGGGTGTGTTGTTACGTGATATCCAGCGCTTCGCTGTGCCGCGCGGCTGGATGCTGCCGGTGACGCCAGGCACGCAGCTAGTGACGGTTGGCGGGGCGATCGCCAATGATGTGCATGGCAAGAACCATCATGTATTCGGCGCGTTCGGCAATCATGTACTCGGGCTGCGGTTGGCGCGCACGGACGGCAGCATCATCGACTGCGGACCGCAAATGCAGCCGGACTGGTTTGCCGCGACGATTGGCGGTATGGGATTGACCGGCATCGTCGTGACGGCAACACTACAGCTGCGGCCTGTGCCGGGGCCGTGGCTTGTAACCGAGACGGTGCCTTTTGTTGGCCTCGACACTTTTTTCGAACTGGCGGACAGCTCCGAGGCGGAATGGGAATATACCGTATCATGGATCGACTGTCTGTCTGGTGCGGCAACGCGCGGTCTGTTCATGCGTGGCAACCACCGGGCGGGCGTGGCGGGCAAGCTGCCGCATGGCAAGCGCCGTGCCGTTCCCTTCGTGCCGCCTATATCGCTGGTCAACCGGCTCTCGCTGCGGCCGTTTAATGCGGCGTATTATGAGCTTAAGCAACGGCAGCGCGGATTGAAAATCGAGCATTATGAGCCTTTCTTCTACCCGCTCGACAATCTGTTGGCCTGGAACCGCATTTATGGACCGAAAGGGTTTTACCAATATCAGAGCGTCATGCCGCGTGCTGCCGGTCGCGATGCCATTGCGGCGATGCTGCAGGCGATTGCCGTGGCGGGGGAGGGGTCATTCCTCGCCGTGCTCAAGACATTCGGGCAACGTGAATCGGTCGGGATGATGAGTTTCCCGCAGGCCGGCGTGACACTGGCACTGGATTTTCCCAATAAGGGATCCGCCACACAGCGCCTGTTCGCTCGGCTTGATGCTATTGTGCAAGAGGCTGGAGGACGAATATACCCCGCAAAAGATGCGCGTATGTCGCGCGCCATGTTCACGGCCGGTTATCCGCGGTTGCAGGAATTTCTGAACTATCGTGATCCTGGCCTGCATTCAGCTTTTTCACAACGTTTGATGGATCCTCCATGAGCAAGAATCTACGGCATATCGTACTCGTCGGGGCAACCTCCACGCTGGCAATTCATTGTGCTCGGCTCTGGTTGGCACAAGGGGCAATGCGAGTCACGCTGATCGGCCGGGATGAAGCGCGCTGTGCGCGCGTGGCCGAAGATTTGCAGGCGCGTTGTCTCGAAGCGACCATCGCTGTAAAGGTCTTGACGTCTTTTGACGATCCGGCAGTTATTACGGCGTGCGTTGAGGCCGTTTGCGCGGCGGCGGTGCCGGATACCGTCCTGATTGCACACGGTATGTTGTCTGATCAGGCGCAATGCCAGCAGGATGTGGCGACCTGCCGCGACGCGCTTATTGTCAACGGTCTGTCGCCGGTGCTTTTTGCCGAAGCTTTCGCTGCCGTCATGGACAAGGTCGGGCGTGGCCAGATCGGGATTATCGGCTCCGTGGCGGGCGACCGTGGCCGTCAGTCCAATTATGTCTATGGCGCAGCCAAGGGACTGGTTGCGCGCTATGCCGAAGGGATGCAGCATCGCTTCGCCGGGCGCGGTGTTACGATTACCCTGATTAAGCCGGGACCCACCGATACGCCGATGACGGCCGGGCTCAAGGCCGAAGGTGCCAATCTTGCCGATCCGGCCGATGTGGCGGCCGATATCGTTCAGGCGCTTGAGCGCGGCACGCGTATCGTTTATACGCCTCGTAAGTGGCAGATCATCATGCTGGTCATTCGCCACATCCCCGCTTGCATCTTTGCCAAGCTTCGTCTGTGACAGGGGCGCCGGATTCTTTGGGCTGCGCGCTAAAAAGGTTGTTGCCATGTCTGTTGCTGCTATCACAAAGAAACTGGATCAGCTTGTCCAGCAGACAACTCCGGCCCAGCTCTTGCTGGTGCTGTTGATTGCGGGCCTCTATTTCTTCCTGCTGGTAAATCTGCAACTGCTCCCGATTTACGCCACGATGATGAACAATGCCGATGTCCTGTTCATTGAGGATGCGGCGCGCGGTCTGCAGTCCGGAGGCAACCTCTTCGACTGGCGGCTGACGCAGGCGCCTTATATTTTTCCTGATATTTTCGCTGCCTGGTTGCTGGTACTGCTTGGTGTCGGGGTCGGCAAGGTTGCCGTGGTATATCATGTGCTGTATGGAGGGGCGTTATGCGCCTGTGCTGCCATCCTGACACGTTTAAGCCAGAGCAGTCGTTTTCTTGTGGTTTGCAGCGCAGTGCTGCTTTATGCAGCGTCTTACTTTGGCGGCCTGAGTCAGGACGCTATCGGGCTCTATTTCGGGCTCATCGGTCACCACTCGGGCGTGGCACTGCCGGTTATGGCTGCGCTGATGGCGACTATGCTCTATATGCAACGCCGTGTCGCCGATGTCTGGAGTCTGGGACTATTATTTGTGGCGGTTTTCCTTGGCGTTATCTCGGACTCCATCGTCCTGCTGGCTATCTTGCCATGCCTGACATTGTATTTGCTGCTGGCTTTATGGCGCGGCGCTGAGCCACGCCGCCGTTTGCTGCACCTGCTTGCCTTTGCCTTCGCTGCCGCGTTGCTGGGCAAGGCGTTCAGCTTTACCAATCCGTTTCCCCAGGATCAGGAGTTTATGCGTTGGGTGCTCGGGCAGTTCCCCAAGCTGACGCTCGATTCCGTCAAGAAATTTCCTGAGGATTTCGCTCACTATATGTGGCATAGCCGCGCTTCGGCGCTGATTGCACTGGCCTATTTGACGTCGCTGCTCGTTGCAGCCCGGCATTTATGGGCCGCTGTGCGCAAGCAGGCACCAGTGGATAGTGCGACGCTGCTCAGCCTGTTTGTTATCATCAGCCCGCTGCTAACGATCGTTGTACAGATTGTCATCGGGCTCTATGGTTCGATAGATTCATCGCGGCAATGGGCGGCGCTGCTTTATATCGCGACGGTGTGCGGGCCGCTTATCGCCGCGCGTCATGAGCCGAATCGACGGCGCATTTATGCCATTCTGCTAGTTTTGACCATGCTGCTACTCCTGCATGTCACGATCGCGTTGCATAAGAAGAAGGGCGAAACGCCGAACATACGTTATTATGCGGAGCTGATTGACTGCATGGAAAAGACGTTGCCGTCCGGTTGGCTCTATATCGCCGATTACTGGGCTGCGCGGCCTATCCGTTTCTATTCGGAAGGCCGCTTCGGGGTCGTGCCCTTTTCCGGGCTTGCCGTGCCTTTTACCAATGCCGGTAATGTCGCGCTCATCCGCAAGGCGGCACCGCGCTACGTCATAACCGGCTATTCGATTGACTATGCTGAAACCGTGAAGACGTTTGGCACCCCAAAAGCCGAATATTGCGCGGTGCCAGTGCAAGGTGTCGGGACTATGCGGGTGTTGGACTATGGTGACAATCAGGCGGTGATGAACAGCCTGCAGGAAAAGGCAGCCAAAGCCTATTGAGACAGGGAGCGACGTGGAATGGAATCGCCATGAATAATCAGCGCATCATTATTCCCGGTGGCGCCGGGCTGGTCGGTCAGAACCTCGTGGCGCAGCTCAGAGAGAGTGGTTATACCAACCTTGTCGTGCTCGACAAACACCGTGCCAATCTGGCGATTCTGAAGCAGATGCATCCGGATATTACGGTCGAGTATGCCGACCTGGCCGAGCCGGGTGCGTGGCAGGATCATTTTGCCGGCGCTGACGCGGTGGTTATGCTGCAGGCGCAGATTGGCGCACCTGACGTCGAACCCTTTATTCGCAACAATATCACGTCAACGAGCCATGTGCTGGCAGCGATAAAGCGCTACGATGTTCCCTATACGATTCATGTCAGCTCATCCGTTGTCAAATCTGTTGCCGACGATCACTATACTAACACCAAGAAGGAACAGGAAAAGCGGGTGCTTGACAGCGGCATACCCTGCGTGGTGCTGCGTCCGACGCTGATGTTTGGCTGGTTCGATCGAAAGCATCTGGGATGGCTGTCGCGCTTCATGCGCAAGGTGCCGGTATTCCCTGTTCCCGGTGACGGGCGCTATATGCGGCAACCGCTCTATGCGGGTGATTTCAGCGCGATTATCGTGTCCTGTCTGCAATCGCGCATCACCGGGCGGGTCTTTAATATCACCGGGCTCGAGAAGATCGACTATATCGACATCATCCGCGGTATCAAGCAAGTCACGGGCGCGCAAGCCGCCATTCTGTGCATTCCTACGGCGCTTTTTGCTTTTTTGTTGCGGGTGTGGGCCCTGTTTGACAAGAACCCGCCCTTCACGGCGGACCAACTGCATGCGCTGGTGGCGCATGACGAGTTTGAAGTGATTGACTGGCCGCAGCAGTTCGGTGTGACTCCGACGCCGTTCATGCATGCGTTGCAACAGACATTCAACCATCCCACATACAGCCGTATCGTACTGGAGTTTTAAACATGGGACAGCGGATCGCAGTATTGGGGGCAGGGCCGATGGGGTTGGCGGTCGCCTACCAGTTGGCGCGCGATGGCCACCAGCCGGTGGTCTTCGAAGCCGACGACCGGGTGGGTGGTATGACCGCGACGTTCGATTTTGCCGGACTCGATATCGAACGCTACTACCACTTCCATTGCATTTCTGACCATGCCTTCCTGACGGTGCTCGACGAGCTTGGACTTGCCGATAAGATGCGCTGGGTTGAAACCAAAATGGGGTACTGGTTTCAGGGCCGGTTGCAGCCCTGGGGCAATCCGGTCGCCCTGCTGCGTTTCCGGGGGCTCAGCCTGATGGCGAAAATCCGTTACGGTTTGCATGCCTTTCTTTGTACTAAACGCAACGACTGGCGACCGTTGGATAATGTCGAAGCAATCGGGTGGATCAGGCGTTGGGTTGGGGCCGAGGCTTATGAGGTGCTGTGGCGCAGATTGTTCGACTATAAATTCTACGATTATAGTCGGAATCTTTCCGCTGCCTGGATCTGGAGCCGTATTCGCCGCATTGGCCGCTCGCGCTATGATTTATTTCGTGAGAAGCTCGGTTACCTTGAGGGCGGGTCAGCAACCTTATTGCAAGCGATGCAAGCCGCTATCGAGCAACAAGGCGGTCTGATCCGGTTGCGTACGCCGGTCACGCAGGTTACGGTTGAGGAGAGCAAGGTACGCGGCGTGATGGTAGGCGAGGCTTTCGAAGCGTTCGACAAGGTCGTCAGTACCGTACCTCTGCCTTATGTTCCGCGTCTTATCCCGGGTCTGCCTGTGGAAATCCGAACGCGCTTCGAAGCCACCCGTAATATCGCGGTGGTTTGTGTCATCGCTAAATTGAAGCGGCGCGTGACCGAGAATTTCTGGCTCAATACGAATGATCCCGACATGGATATCCCGGGATTGGTCGAATACACTAATCTGCGTCCACTCGCGGAGCATATTGTTTATGTGCCGTTCTATATGCCGGGGGAACATCCGAAATATGCCGAAGCCGACGAGGTCTTTCTCGATAAGGTTCGCCGCTATCTGAAGCGGATTAATCCGGCGCTCCACGATGAAGATTTTCTAGCGCTACGTGCGAGCCGCTATCGTTTCGCCCAGCCGATCTGCCCACCAGGCTATCTTGATCAGTTGCCGCCCGTGGCTCTGCCGATTCAAGGATTGTGGGTGGCTGATACGTCCTATTATTATCCCGAAGATCGCGGTATTTCCGAGAGTATTGCTTTCGGGCGCAAGATGGCTAAGGATGCCGTCGCGTGACACAGGCCATTCTGTCACGGCAGTTTTTGACGTTCCTGCTTACGGGCGGGTTTGCCGCTGCTGTCAATTTTGGCAGCCGTATCCTATACAGCCGGTGGCTCGACTTCTCATCGGCGGTCATCCTGGCCTATATCACGGGCATGGTAACGGCGTTCGTGCTGGCCAAGATTTTCGTGTTTCGCGCCAGCCAGCAGCCGCTGCATCGTTCGGCGCTGTTTTTCGTGCTGGTCAATCTTCTGGCAGTGGCGCAGACTTGGGCCGTCAGTATGGTGCTCGTGCATATTGTGCTGCCGATGATGGGAGTCACGTTTTATGCTGAAGCCATTGCCCATGCGGTGGGGGTCGTTGTGCCGGTCTTCACCAGCTATTGGGGACACAAGCATTTCTCGTTTCGCTGAAATGGCCGGGGTATGAAAAAAAGCGGGGCCTTGCTGGGCTTGATCGTCATCACGCTGCTATATGTTATCGCACTGGCAGCTGTCGATACGCGCAACCATGTCTTTGTTGCATTGCCACGGCTGCTTGGCGTCTTTCCGATGCTCATGGCGCTGGCCTTCGTTTCCTATGCCGTGCGCTATTTGCGTTGGCGCTGGCTGCTGGCACGATCCGGATGGCAAACGGCTTTTTTGTCTGGGTTTCTCGCCTATCTAGCGGGCTTTGCTTTTACCGCCACGCCCGGCAAGGCTGGCGAACTGCTGCGTATCCGTTACTATGCGCCGCTCGGCGTGCCGCCCACGCGTGTTATTGCCGCTTTTGTCTATGAGCGGACCTTCGATCTGATAGCTGTTTTGTTGCTGGCAACTCTTGCGATCGGACGGTCCGATATTTTCATCGGGTGCCTATTCTTTGTGGCACTGTTTCTGACGGCAGTCATCGTCTGCGCGCGGCACCCGGCTTGGCTGGGACGGGCTGCCGCCAGGTTGCGGCGTTGGCGCTGGCGACGCTCGGCGCGGCTGCTTTATATCTTGCGGAGCGGTATCGCCGGTTGCTGTGACTGGGCGAACGTACGTGATTGCGTTATGGCTTTGGCGCTGGGGCTGGTGGCCTGGGGGCTGGCTGCTACGGCCTTTGTTGTCTTGCTACTGCATCTGGATGTGCGTTTGCCACTCTTAGCTGCTCTGGCGCTTTATCCGTTGGCCATGCTGGCGGGAGCGGCTTCCATGTTGCCAGGCGGTGTTGGTTCGACCGAGGTGGCGATTGTGGCTCTGTTGGCAGTCTTCGACGTGCCGCTTGATAGGGCGGCGCTGGCAGCAGTCGGCATTCGATGCGCTTCGCTATGGTTTGCGGTGTTGTGTGGTCTTGGCGCTTCCGGGTTTCTGGAGTGGCGCGGGACGCGAGTGGAACTTTGACGGCGGGACTTGCCGCTCTGCGCCGTTAGCGATATTTTATTCGATGATTTTCAGGAGTCAGGACTATGTCCGAACATAAAAAACTTGCCGCGCATTTGCAGCAATCGGCCCAGTTGATCGCCGCTATGGCGGATTACAGTGCCGCGTCGCGCGTCGATGAAGCGGTGGCCCGCATCGTTGCGGCGTTCAAGGCGGGCAAGCCGTTGCTCGTTTGCGGCAATGGCGGTTCGGCGTCGGACGCGATGCATATCACCGGCGAGCTGGTTGGGCGCTTTCTCAAGGAGCGGCGTGGTTATAAATGCATCTGTTTGTCGTCGGATAGCGCGGTCTTGACCGCGCTCGGCAATGATTACGGCTATGACACCGTCTTTGCCCGTCAGGTCGAGGCCTATGCCGAGCCGGGCGGTGTTTTCTGGGGCATCAG
>JBDHTV010000035.1:0-11912 GCA_039808825.1 Bdellovibrionales bacterium
AGCGGCAGAATGACCGGGTCCAGCCCCGCGATATCGAACGACGGCTTCACTTCGGTATAACGGATCTGCGAACAGGACGGATAAAGGAATTTGCTCGCGACGTTCTGCAGCAGCAACGCCACGGCGGCGTTGCGGATGGTATGGGTCAGCTGGAAGTTCATACCCATATATTCGTCAAGATTGGAGTTGACGGTGATCAGCTCCTTACCTTCGCACGCCGCGAATTTCCGGATGGAGGCGGCATGCTCCTTGAACACGTTAAAATCGTTTTCGGTACCATGCTGGCCGTGCGACCCGACATTGTTATAAACGAAATGGGTGATGCGGTATTCGGGCGGCGCACGGTCGCCAGTATGATCGTAGTAATTGCAGAAGGAATCCACGCCGCCGGAAAAGCCGGAAAGCACGCCGGGCGCACGGTCGGCATAAGAGGTCAGCAGACGATCAGCCGTGATCTTGATGGCGTGCGAGCCCGGCAGATATTCGCGCAAGGCCGCGAGCAGCAGATGGGTTAGATTATAATAGAGCTTGCCGGACAGGGCCCCTTGAACCGCGATATCCTTGCCCTGCACCATCGCCGGCAGCAATGCGCCGATCACAAAGGCATCAAGCGCTTCGGTCGGCAAATAGGCACGGTGTGCCTCGTTCACCTCAAACCACAAACTGCGTTGCGTCGCGCCATCCTGGATTGAGCAGGTAACACGGGCTTGTCCGTTCGCAACGGAGATGACTGGAGGATGCAAAACAATCATGGCTATTCTTTTTCCGCTCTGGTTGCTTCTCACAACGCAGCTTTTTTTCGCCTCGAAAACGCCACAATCACCAGACTGTGCGTCTGGGACGCTAAACTAGCAAAGCAAGAAACCGTACACAAGCTATTAATATTGCACGATTATTTCTTTCAGAAATAGTTAAGGCTGCTTATCGGGCTGAGCAGAAAGCACGCCGTGACTGACATGCTCGTGCGGTAATTGGGCCATAAAAGCTAGGATTCCAGCCTGTACCGCCGGGTCATAAATGGTTTTATGGGTCAGTCCAGCCATGAACATCGCCTGTTTTGGCTCATTGGCGGCTGCAAACAGCTCCTTGCCATATTTGGCCGGAACGGTCCGGTCGTCCTCGCCATGCGCCAGGAATAACGGGATATGCACTTGACCAATCTTGGCCAGCGACTCGAACCGGTCCCACATCAGCCAGCGCACCGGCAAGAACGGGTAACGCCAGGCGCCGACATCGACCGTCGAGGTATAGGGCGACTCAAGCACCAAACCGGCGGCGGGATATTCCGTCGCCATCTGCACCGCGACACCGGTGCCGATGGATTCGCCGTAAAGGACGAGTGCCTGGCCCGTGACGCCGCGCGATTTCATCTCATCGAGCACGGCGCGGGCATCGCGATAGAGCCCCTGCTCCGTCGGCGATCCCGGATTGTTGAAACCGCGATAGCCGACCATCACGACGCCATAGCCGGCATTGACCCAGGGCAGAACTTTATAGTTGCGATGACCGGCATGACCGGCATTGCCCTGCATGAACACGACCGTCGGCTTATCGCTGTCGCGCGGCGGACTATACCAGCTGGTCAACAACAGCCCGTCCTGCGTTGTGAGCCGCAGCGGCTTGAAGTCGCCAAGCCCCCAGACTGTCGGGTTGAAAACGCCGCGCTCCGGAAAATACATCAGGAAGCGCTGGCTCAACATCATGGCGAGACAGAAAATGCCGTAAGCGATGATAAGCGTGAGGAGAAAGCGGCTGACTTTCCGGTTGCGCCGTCTTTGCAGGTAGAGCGCTACTTGTTGATCGCGGTCGAGCCCTTTAACGATAAGCATACGATGATTGTAGCGAGGCCGGAGTTAAATCTCCCTGAATACCCGACTGCAGGCCGTAAAGCCGCGCATAGGTCCCGTTGCGTTGCAGCAATTCCGCATGTCCGCCTTGTTCCACCACGCGTCCATGCTGCAGCACAACAATGAGATCGGCATCGACGATAGTGCTGAGCCTATGGGCAATGACAATGGTCGTCCGGCCCTGTTGCAGGCGCCGCAAGGCGTCTTGTACCGCGCGTTCGGATTCGTTGTCGAGCGCCGAGGTCGCCTCGTCGAGCAACAGGATCGGCGCGTTGCGCAGCATGGCGCGCGCGATAGCAATACGCTGCCGTTGCCCGCCGGAGAGCTTGACGCCCAGTTCGCCCACCACGGTGTCATAACCTTGCGGTAAGGCACGGATAAACCCATCGGCGAAGGCATCGGCCGCGGCGGCTTCAACCGCGGCATCGCTCGCCCCGGCCTGGCCATAGGCGATATTGGCGCGAATGGTATCGTCGAACAGCGCCGTTTCCTGGCTGACCAGCGCGAGATGACGGCGCAGATCCGCGACCTGCAGATGGCGCACATCCTGTCCCCCGATCGTGATGCTGCCCGCCGATACGTCATAGAAGCGCGGAATGAGGTTGACGATGGTCGATTTGCCGGAGCCCGAAGCGCCGACAATCGCAACCGTCTTGCCATGCGGCACGGTGAAGGACACGTCGTGCAACGCCTCCGTACCGTCAGGATAGGCAAAAGAGAGCTGCTGCAGCGCGATGGTATAATCCGCCGTCTGTAGCGGCTGAGCATTCTCCGCATCGCGGATCGTCGGCAAGGTGTCAAGCACGTGGAATACCCGATCCGCCGCCGCCAGACCGTTCTGCAACTGGCCGTTCATCTTGGCGAGCCGCTTCATCGGGTCATAGGCCAGCAGAAACGCCGTAATGAACGAGAATAGCGCGCCCGCCGTATTCTGCCCCGTAATGACCTGATGCCCGCCATAAAGAATGACCGACACAATCGCCAGGCCGCTCAGGGCTTCCGTGACCGGCTGTGACAGCGCCGCGATGCGGAATCCTTTGACCGTCAGTCGGTAGATCGTCTCCGTCACGCCGACGGCGCGCGCCAGCTCATGCTGCTCCATGCCATAGGCTTTGACATGGCGGATACCCTGAAAACTTTGCCCCAGAAAAGCCGCGAACTGCCCGAGCTCGGATTGCGTATTGCTCGCTACGCGCCGCATGCGCTTACCCAGCCGCGCCACGAACCAGGCGGTCGGCGGAAAAACCAGGAAAGCACCAATCGCCAGATGCCAATCCTGATAGAACATCACCCCCACGAGAAAGGCGAGCGTGAGCGTGCCGCGGAACGAGCTGGTCAAGCACTCGGCCACCGCCGTCCGCATAATCGCGATGTCGCTGGTGAAACGCGTCGTCAACGCGCCGGAGGCGTTGCTGTGAAAGAATGCCAGATCGAGCGTCAGAATATGCGCGTAAAGCTGACGTTGGACTTCGGTCACGATGCGCTGACCAATCCGGTTCATCAGCAGCGAATGACCGTAGGTGGCGACGCCGCGCAGCAGAAACACGGCAAAGACCGCGCCCGCGACCATATAAAGCTTGTTATAGTCATGGGCCGCGAAAACCTGATCAATGATCGGTTCCATCAACTTGGCCTGCGCCCCGGTCATCGCCGCGCTCAAGGTCATGAAGCCGAGCGCCGCGGCAAACGCGCCGAGATGGGGTTTGACGTAGTGACGGAACAGCCGGATAATCAGCTGCGATGAGGCGGTTTGTTGCTCTGCCATAGGGCTGGCTTCCCATATTCCCGGACGTTGTGCAAATGCAAAAACTTGATTCATAAGCAAATTCTTATGATTTGTGTCTTAGATTGGATTTGGCAAGCCCGCCGCGTTCCAAATCGCTCCGGTATTGCCCTCAACCGCGATTGGTTTTTGTCTGATGACAACCGAGAACCCAGAAAACCCTAATAGCCCGCCACTCATCCCGCCGCGCCGCAAAATCGGCCTGGCGCTCGGCAGCGGCATGGCGCGCGGCTGGGCCCATATCGGCGTCATCCATGCCCTGACGCGACTCGGCTTCAAGTTCGACATCGTCGCCGGCTGCTCCATCGGCTCGCTGGTCGGCGGGCTTTATCTCGCGGGCAAGCTCGATACGCTCGAAGCTTGGGCGCTGGGCCTCAACAAAATGAAAATCGTCAGCTATCTCGACCTCAAGGTCCGCAGCGGCGGCCTCATCGGCGGGCGCAAGATCGTCGACGAGATCAAACATTATATCGGCGAACGGCAGATCCAGGATTTGCCGTCGCGCTTCGTTTCGGTTGCGACCGATCTCGTCACCGGCCACGAAATCTGGCTGCAGCGTGGCGGCCTTGCCGAAGCGATGCGCGCCTCTTTCTCCCTGCCCGGCGTTTTCCCGCCCGTCCGCCATGACGGGCGCTGGCTGCTCGATGGCGCGCTTGTCAACCCGGTGCCGGTCAGCGCCTGCCGCGCGCTCGGCGCCGATATGGTCATCGCCGTCAATATCAATGCCGACATTATCGGCAAGGTCCGCCGTCCCGGCACCGATGTCCCTGCGGCAGCGGGCTTCGACCTGCTGAACCTGATCGAAAGCACCAGCGAGCTCGAAAGCAAGATGGGGCTCATGGACAACCTGACCAAACGCATCTTCCGCCGCGAATATGAGGGACCAAGCGTCTTTGGCGTCATGACCGCGTCGCTCAACATTATGCAGGACCGCATTACCCGCTCGCGTCTGGCCGGCGACCCGCCGGATGTCCATATCGCGCCGCGACTCGGCCATATCGGCCTGCTCGAATTCGATCGCGCGACGGAGGCGATGCGCGAGGGCGAAGCCGCCGTCGAACGCAAACGCCACGAATTGGACGATGCCTTGCGCGTCCTGGCGCAAAGCGCCGCCAGCACCTGAAAATCCGCCTGCTCTTGGCAACCACATACCGTCGTGGTAATGACGCTGGCGTAAGAACCGGCCCAGGAGAAGAAACATGGATATGATCGCCCTCGCCCAACAGCTGCTCAATGGCGTTGCCGCCCAGACGCCCGCCGCCAATAATTCCCTGGTCAGCATGATCATCCGCATGGTGCAATATTACCCGGGCGGTATTGCCGCCTTGATTAACCAGTTTGAGCAATCCGGCCTGGCCGATGAAGTGCAATCCTGGGTCAGCACCGGGCCAAACCAACCGATTAACGCAGCGCAAATCCAGCAAGCGCTAGCCAATCATGTCGCGCAGATTGCGCAGCAGACCAACGTGCCGCAGCAGGCTGTCGCAAACGGTCTGGCCAACATTCTGCCGCAGCTGATCGACAAGCTAACGCCGCAAGGCAGCGTGCCGCAAAGCCAGGATGGCGTACATTCGGCGCTCGAAGAGTTGAAGAGCAAGCTGGCGGCCTGAACGGCCCCAGCGCAGGCGCGTTACCGGCAAGAGCCAAATTGCAACAGCGAAACACTGCCGCCATCGCAAACCAGTTGTTTTTCCGGCGCCGCCGACATGAACAGCAAAACGATGCCGGCGAGACAGGCCAAGGCCACGACGCCCATGATCAAGCGGTTGCGCAGCTCTTGCTGCTTTTCAGCTGCGGCACGCTCTTGCGCTGTTAAGGTTTTTTTCTTTTCAGTTGTGGCCATGCGATTTTTATGTTGCTGAACTGTCAGTGCTGTCAATAAAAAACCAGTGCCTGCGACACAAGAATTCAGACGCTAGGCAAGTGCGTAACACACTGTTAGATTAGCCTAACTTCCGTTTCACCCCTTTGGCAGCTTGATGTCCAGTTCGTTCAGTGGTCCCCGGCCCCCTATTGCTTTTTTTGTGAACAGCTTTGGTGAAGGCGGAGCCGAAAAAATTACCGTTATGCAAGCCAATGGCATGATCGCGGCCGGGCATCGGGTTGATGTATTGGTGGAGCGCGACGTCGGTTCTTATCGCTCCATGTTGAGCCCGGAGGTGAACGTCATCAACTTCGACTCAACCTCGCCCTTCACCATTCTTGGCAAGCTCTGCGGCTATTTCCGCCGTACCCCGCCGCGTGTCGTCATCTCGCATCTCGAGAAGCCTTCGCTGCTCTCCATCGTCGCTGGTCTGCTGACCGGGTACCATAAAATCGTCCCGGTGCTTGAGGTCAACCTCGATTCTTATGCCAAGATCGACCATAAAATCCGCCGTCGTTTTCTGCGCCTGCTGCTTGCCGTGTTTTACCGGCTGGCGCCGCGCATCATCTCGGTTTCCAACGGCTGCACCGAATCGCTGGCGCCGCTGGTCGGTTCCGGTAAAGCCAAGGATATCGTCACGGTCTATAACGGCTTCGATCTCGACAAGCTGCGCGCGGCCAGCCGCGAGCCGGTCGTGCATCCGCTGATCGCCAACAAGACCAAACCGTGCTTCATCTCGGCCGGACGTCTGGCCCCGCAAAAGAATTTCGAGCTGCTGATCCGCGCCTTCGCGGAAGTGCGCCAGAAGCAGGATTGCATGCTCATCATCCTCGGCGAGGGCCACATGCGTCCGCAGCTGGAAAAGCTGGTGGAAGCGCTGGGTGTGGGCAAGGACGTACATATGCCGGGCTTTCAGCCCAATCCCCTCGCCTGGTTCAGCAAGTGCGACGCCTATGTCATGTCCTCCAAGTCCGAAGGCCTGGCGAGTGTGTTGATGGAAGCGATGGCCGCGGGCACCCGCATGGTCAGCACGGATTGTCCCTCCGGGCCGGAAGAAATTCTGCAAGGCGGCAAATATGGCGCGCTGGTGCCGCTCGATGACGTTCCGGCGCTGGCGCAAGCCATGCTCGACGTACTGAACAAGCCGCCGGTTGCCGAACAGGCCGAAATCCAAGCCTATCTCGACCGCACCTTCTCTTTTGCCAAAATGATGGAAGGTTATCTGGCCGTGGTCAGGGATGTCGAAACCGGCGCTCCGTCATCCTCCGCTTCATCGTAATCTTCTTCATCCAGTTCACCATCCTCTGCCAGGATCTGCTCGGCCGGACGGTTGCGGAACATGAAATACATGCCAGGCGCCAGCATGGTGAGGATGGACGAAAAATGCCGGACATAGCTGCCGAGATCGGGCTCAAACTGCGCCTGCGTCAGAACATGGCCGAGGAACAGATAGGCCGGTAATTGCGCCGCGCCCTTCCGGTAACGAAGCAGCGCGATGACCATGCCCGTATAGCAATAGACATTGATCATCATCAGCACTTCGTTAAACGATTGGGCGATAAACAGCGGCATATACATCACCAATACCCCCCAGAAGGTATTGACGAAGAAGCTCAGCATGTCCTGCGGCTCCATCAGGTTGAAGAAGAAGGTACGGACATACTCACTCATGCGCGACATGTAGAGCGCGGCTTCATCACGCGGCCCCTGAATGGCCTCATAGACGCTCGCCGGCAGAAAGGCCATGACGCCCAGCACGATGACGATACCAACCACCGTAAAAGCGCGCGGCAGATGCTTGACCATCAGGAAGCCCAGAAAAAAGGCCAAAATCATCGCATAATAAGATCGCACGCCCGCCGCATAAGCCCCGTAGATCAGGATAATCAGGCCCGTGGCCTTAAAGGTTGAAAGATGCGACTGCGAAATCCGGTAAATGATGAGCGCCATCAGCGCGACCAGCGTTTCTTTGGTCGGATTCATGAAGTTCATGATGAGATAGGGCAGCATCAGGATCGGCAGCAACATCATGATGGCGTAGCTGCGCACATAGCCCATGATAATCCATAGCGAAGGCAGACAAATCGCCAGCGGCAGGAAGGGCAGCAACGGGGCGGGTACATAAGAGTAGATGGCCGCCATGGCACCATACGAACCCTCATCGAAATTACCGGTCTGCACCATTTCGGCCAAAGTTTCGGCGTCACGTCCGAAGCGGTCCGGCAGGCTGTCCTTCATCGCGAACAGCCCGACATAGGCCAGCATCCAGAACAAACGATAAAGGCGGCATTGGGTCAGGCTCGGTTCACGCTTGAACAGCCGCCCCAGATTCATCGGGTCATTATGGGTTATTGCCATAGGAATCCTTGCCCACTACCGGCTGGACAGGTGACAAACCGGCTCACTGGCTTTAAACTATAAGAGGTCATGTTAGGAGAAGATTAACATCGATAGCCTATTTCCTGGAAGTGTGGCCTGATAAGGGGCAATCCGGATGCCTGAAGAGCAACAAGAAATCAAGATTTTACGACTAAGCATCGTGCGCCGCCGCGAGATTATGTTCGCGCTTGCCTGGCGTGGCATTCTCTACAGCTGTGCCGCGTTGGGTATCGCAGCCTGTTTTACCTACCTCTTCGCCAACGAAGCCTGGCATTTTTTCCTGAATCCGTCGATGAAGCTCAATAAGGACGAAGCGGCTTTCCTCTATCTCTGGCTGGCCGTGCCCGCCGTCTGCTTCGGCTGGTTCCTCGCCTTCAACCATGTCATGCATGTGCGATTTTCGCATTTCCGGATCGCGCTGATTGAAGAGCCACGCCGCGTGTCCTGGCTGAGCAAGCTGATTGCCGGGACGGACCGCGACAAGCGCCGGAAATATTAAACCGCCATTCCAGCACACCAGCCGCTCGCCCAGGCCCACTGGAAGTTATAGCCGCCGAGCCAGCCCGTAACATCGACGCACTCGCCGACGAAATAGAGGCCCGGCACCGTCTGCACCATCATAGTTTGTGACGACAGCGCCCGCGTATCGACGCCACCCGCCGTGACCTCGGCTTTGGCATAACCTTCGGTTCCCGACGGTGTAAGTTGCCAATGCTGCAGGTCATGCACAACACGCTGCAAAGCCTGATCGCGCATTTGCCCGACAACACCGTCCAACCCATACGCCGCGCACCAGCTTTCGGCGAAACGCTGCGGCAGCAGATTGCCAAGCACAGTTTTAACGGCTGCGTTCGGGCGCAGTCTTTTCTCGGCCAATAAACCTTCAGCGCCCGCTTCGTGCGGCAAAAGATCGATCACCAGCTCTGCGCCTTCACGCCATACGCTCGAAATTTGCAGGATCGCCGGGCCGGACAGGCCGCGATGCGTGAACAATATATTTTCGTGGAAACGCAACGCGCCGCAACCAACCGTGGCGGGCAGCGCAACACCGGCTAAACCGGCAAAAAACGGAGCCGCGAATGTCAGCGGCACCAGCGCCGGCCGCGTTGTCACCACTGGAATATCGAATTGCCGTGCGATGTCATAGGCAAAACCGGTCGCGCCAAGCTTCGGGATAGACAAACCGCCGGTCGCGACCACCAGCGCCGCGGACCGCACCTCTTCGCCGGTCCGCAGACTGACTGAAAAACTTTCGGTCTTCCCAACTCCGGCTATATCCGCCCCATAGCGAATTGCAACCCCGCCAGCAGTGCATTCGGCCAGCAACATGGCGACAATCGCGCGCGCGCTTTCATCGCAAAATAGTTGGCCCAGCTTCTTTTCATGAAAGGCAATTTTGTGCCGCTGCATGAGAGCGATGAAATGCTCCGGCGTATAACGGCGCAGCGCCGAGATGCAGAAAGAGCGATTGGCGCTGAAATATTGTTCCGGCTTGGCGTCGGTATTGGTAAAATTGCAGCGTCCGCCGCCGGAGATCAGGATTTTATTGCCCGGCTGAACCGCACGTTCCAACACCAGCACGCGTTTGCCGCGTTGTCCGGCCGTCAGCGCCGCCATCAGCCCGGCAGCACCTGCACCTATAACAACGACATCGTAGTCAGCCTGCTTCTGCACCGCGCGGCAGCACCTTATTCGTGCTTCTCAAACTTCTTACGTTCTTCCTTTTCTTCATGCGCCGTCTTCGCCGCATCATCTTCAATCTTCTTGCGCGTTAGAAAATGGTCGAACGTTTCAAGCCCCATTTTGTAGTTTGTTTTGGTCGCTCTTTTCATAGAGGCGCGCGACCAACGCAGTGCTTCGTTTGTATCTTTTGCTGTACCAACGCCATCGTCATACATACGGGCCAGCAAAATTGCGGCTGTGATATCGCCCGCTTCAGCGGCTTTCTTGTACCACCTGAGGGCTTCTTCGTATTTCTGCTGCACCCCCCCTCTACCGTCATAGTAAAGATCGCCAATCTTGGTTTGAGCAGCTGCGACCCCACCTTCAGCGGCCTTTTGATAATAGTTCCCGGCCAGGACAACGTCTGTTTCAACACCGCGCCCTTCCTCAAACATCGTACCTAGAAAATAGGCCGCCTGCGCATTACCTTGCTGTGCCGCTTTACGGAACCATTTTACTGCTTCGACATGGTTGATTTCAGTTCCTTGCCCGAGTTCAAACATCAGACCCACATTGAACTGGGCATATTCATTTCCTTGATCAGCGGCACGCAAATACCACCGACCAGCCTCCTTGTCGTTTTGTGGAGCCCCAAGACCGTTATCATTGAAATAGCCGATGCTGTACTGTGCCCAAGCATAGCCAGCCTCGGCAGCTTTATTGAACCATTTCGCCGCGGTCACATAATCCTGCGTCACACCGTCATAGCCAGTTCCCGCATATAGCATGCCGAGAGCATATTGCGCGGGGATATTGCCGCTATCGGCTGCTTTCTCCCACCATTGCCGCGCTTCGATCATGCTGCGTTCGACGCCATTGCCCATGGCGTAGGCGATGCCCATCTCGAACTGCGCTTCAGAGTCGCCCATCATCGCTTTGATACGCTTCATCATACCCGGCGGTTCGATCTTCGGCGCACCGACCAGCAACTGCTGATCATTCGGCGCCGCCAGCGCCATAACGGGCACTTGCAGAACAGCGGCAAATAACAATGCAGCTATGGTTTTGGTCATCAAGGCAAAGGCTCCAATTTCTGATTCCGCGATTCTACCAACAAGCCTAATCAGGCGGCAAGATTGTTATTATAACGGTCAAGACTTCCTGGCGCGTGGGTGAGCGGTTTGATAAATCTGCATCAGCTCCGTCGCTGTCACTTTGGTATAGAGTTGGGTCGTAGATAGCGAAGCGTGACCCAACAATTCCTGTAAACTCCGCAAATCGGCCCCGCTGGCCAGCAAATGCGTCGCGAAACTATGACGTAACGCATGCGGTGTCGCCGTTTCAGGCAACCCCAGCACACCCCGTAAGACACGCATCTGCCGCTCCGCCACACCTGGATTAAGCCGCTTGCCGCGCGCGCCGATAAATACCGGTGCCATTGAATCTGTTGCAAAAGGCTTAATTTTTGCATAAGCCGCTAACGTCATTCTGATTTGCGGCAACAAGGGCACAACCCGTTGCTTATTGCCCTTCCCGCGCACCACAAGGCGAGCACCACCGCCCAGATCGGCATGATTAAGCGCCAACGCCTCTCCCAAACGCAACCCGGCTCCATAAAGCAGCATAAACAGGGCCTGGTCGCGCGCCGCGAGCCAGGGCTCATCAACGGTTACAGCCGCGCTTTCCGTCAAAGCGACGGCTTCCCCGCTCGCCAAAGGCCGCGGCATCCGCCTCTCGATCCGGGGCAACCGCAACAGGTTGACGGCATCGTTATGCATCTGTCCCGTCCGATCGAGCCAACGATACCAGCTGCGCAAGGCCGCGACAGCGCGCGCGCGCGAAGCCGCCGTGAGTTCGCGTTGCGCGAGCCAGGCCAGCCACGAACGAAAATCGCCCAGCTCAAGCGCCGCAAGTTGGTTCAAGCCTGGTATCTTGCCGAGATGTTCGGCGACAAACTGGATAAAAGCGGCAATGTCGCGGGCATAGGCCGCAACCGTATGCCGCGACGCCCGGCGTTCCTTGTCCAGCCAATCAAGCCAGTTTTCCAGCGCGGCGCGCGCATCCGCCGCAATCGGCAAATGCGCGGCCAGTACCATGCTCAGGCGGCCTGCGGCAGAATAGTTTGCCCAGTCTTGGCCCAATCGGCCACGAATTGCGCCAAACCTTTGTCCGTCAGCGGATGGTTGAAGAGCTGGCGAATGACCGCCGGCGGCATGGTCGCGACATGCGCGCCCATCTTGGCGGATTCGGTGACATGGATCGGGTTGCGCACGGAAGCGACCAGCACTTCCGTCTTGTAGCCTTGCGCGCTGTAGATCTCGCAGATCTCTTCGATCAGCTTGAGCCCGTCCTGGCCGACATCGTCAAGCCGCCCGAC
>JBDHTV010000036.1:0-11636 GCA_039808825.1 Bdellovibrionales bacterium
ATGGTGCCCCAGGAGGGACTTGAACCCCCACTTCCTTGCAGAAAACAGATTTTGAGTCTGCCGCGTCTACCAATTCCGCCACTAGGGCTCCGCAGGCCGGGCAGAAGCACCAGCCGGAAAAGCTCGCGGATGATAATGCGAAATTCCGGCGATGCAACGCTTTTCTGCGCCTATGGCTAAAGCCGGTTTAACCAAGCCAGAGTGGCGGGAAATGCATGAGAGTCACGACGGAACCGCCCATTCCGGGCGTTCAATAGGCATAGTCAAACCAATTTGCGGGGATGGATTATGCCGAAAGCACATTTGCACTATGCCTTTTGCGGTCTTTTAGCCGGTGTATTCGGCGCATGGTCCAGCCCCGTCGCTGCCGCTCTGCCGGTCAAGCCGCCAGTTACGGCGACCATCAGCCTGAACCGCGATTTGATCACGCCCTATGGTCGTGCAGTGCTGACCTGGTCGAGCGAGAATGCCGCGCGTTGTTTCGCTTCCGGCAGCTGGAACGGTCCGGTGGCGCCAGCGGGTGAACTTAAGCTGCAGCCGGGGCAGGTCGGCGCTTATCAGTTTAACCTGACCTGTGTCAACGACCTCAAGACCGCGCGTGCCAGCACGACCTTGCGCGTTGCCGATGCCACGTTGGCGCAACGCATTTTTGCGGCACAGATGACGGCGCGTAATACCGACCCCGCTTCGTCCTGCCGGCCGATTGCCGACAAGGCCTCCGATCCGCAGGCCGGATTTTATTGGGAGATCGGCGACGCCAACGGCGTGATCACCGATCCGGTAACGGGGCAAACCGCTTCGGGCAGCGTGTCGCCGCCCGGCGTGAGCGTGCCGCGCTACACGCGCGATACGGACATGCTGATCGCTTCGGCTTCCAAATGGGTATACAGCACCTACTTCACAGAAGTGGCCGGCCAGGTCAGCAACGGCGTCGGCATCATGCCGGCAACCTATGTGCCGTTCCTCAATTTCACCAGCGGCTATACCAATTTCCATGTTGGCTCCTGCAGCCCGGATTTCACGGTGGGACGCTGCATGAACATCTTCGGTAATGGCGATTACACGGCAGCATATCGCGGCAAGTTCGATTATGACGGCGGGCATCTGCAGGTGCTGGGTGGCGGCGGCGATGCGGCGCTGCAAGCCGATAAATTCTACATGGCGAACCTGAACAATGCCGCGCTGAAGCCGGATGGGCTGACGCAGAAAATGTATAACGCCTTATCGGCCAAGCTGCCCAACTATGTACCGTCATTCCACACCACGGAGCTGGCTGGCGGCGCGGAGATGTCGGCAGCCAATTATGCCGAGATGCTGAAAGGGCTGGTGCGCAAGGAGAGCCCGCTCAAAATGGCGGCATTCCTGCAGCCCGTGGTGCGCAACCCCTATGCCGTCTGCACCAGCGCGACCGACCCCGCTTGCGGTCCGGACAAGGCGGTGCATACGCCCGTGCCAGCGAACGAGAGCTGGCACTATGGGCTCGGTCACTGGATTGAGGACGATCCCAAGGTCGGCGACGGGTCGTATAGCAGCGCCGGATGGTTTGGCTTCTATCCGTGGGTCGATGCCAGCAAGACCTATTACGGCATCGTCGCGCGCAAGAACCTGACGACCTTACAAGGCAACGGCTATACCTCTGTCGTCTGCGGCCGCGCCATCCGCAAAGCCTTTATGACCGGCGAAATTCAGCAATAACTCCGCTCAATGCATGACCACGATCGCGTGCGCGGTTGTGGTCGTGGGGGCTTCACGACCATTGGTTTTTGCGCCATAAGTGCCCGGCTGAATAATGTCGGTAGCGCCGGCGCAAAACGATGGAATTTCACATGCATAAAATTGCTGCGGTTTGTTTGTTGTTTCTGCTTCTGCTGGCTGGGCCGAGCTTTGCCACCGCGTTTGAAGAAGCGCTGGCCTATGCTGTAGACGGGCTGCCCGAAGCGCAATATGATCTTGGTCTGATGTATCAGCGTGGTGATCGTGTTGAACGGGACGATGCCAAGGCGATTGAATGGTATCGCAAGAGCGCCGAACAAGGTTATGCGGCGGCCCAAAATAATCTTGGCTACATGTATGAACGTGGCGCCGGCGTTTCCGCCGATATCGATGAAGCGCTCAAATGGTATCGCAAGGCCGCGGCGCAGGATAATCCGGAAGCGGAAGGTAATCTCGGCTCGCTTTACGCGCGTGGGGTTGGCGTCGAGCGGGATTACGTGCAGTCGTTTGCTTATTACAGCAAGGCGGCGGAACAAGGGATAGCCCGGGCGCAGTTTGCAGTCGCCAGCTTTTATCTGGATGGGGTGGGTGGTAAGCAGGACAACGCCAAGGCTTTTGAATATTTTCGTCGCGCCGCCGAGCAAAATCATAAGCAGGCCCAATATTGTCTTGGCTGGCTATACCAGGAAGGTATCGGCACCGCGCGCGATATAAGCGAGGCGGAGAACTGGTATCGCAAGGCGGCAGATCAAGGCGTGCTGGAAGCCCAGAATGATCTCGGCATGCTTTATCTCCTGGGTGCTACGGGCGAGAAAAAATATGATGAAGCGGTGAAGCTATTTCGCCAGACGGTCGCGCAGGACTCGGCGGTTGGTCAGAACAATCTCGGTATTATGTATAAATCCGGCTTTGGCGTACCGCAGGATTATGCCGAGGCAGTGCGACTGTTTCGCCTCTCGGCAAACAAGGGCAATCATATGGGGCAGTTCAATCTTGGCATCATGTATGCCAACGGCATGGGCGTGCCGGTTGGATATGGGCAGGCGCGTATTTGGCTCAGTCTTGCGGCAGCACAGGGTAATCAGATGGCAAGGCAGGCGCTGAAATATGTCACGGCTGAAATGAAGAAGAACCAAGGCAAGCCGCAGCTTCCTCTGTCCGCTCTGCGCCCGTTACTGAACCAGAGCCTGCTCGCTGCAAGGCCGATGCAAAAGCAGACCAGTATGTTGCATGTACCGAAGGAGAAGCAGATGGAGACCGGGACAAGCGCGACGGCGCAATAATTGCCAGACCTGCGCTAGAAATTACGCCGCACTGCAAAAACAATCGGCAATTTACGCTTGCTGCGTCATGTAATAAGCTCGGTCATGCGATAGACGGGGAGAGCAGGTATGCCGATTGCTTATTATGATGGCGCTTATGTCGAGCGCGGCACGATTACGATCAATCCGGCCGATTTCGGCTTTGCGCGCGGCATTGGGCTGTTTGAGCTCGGACGCGTTTATGGCGGCAAGCCGTTCCATCTCGAAGATCATTTGCAGCGACTCGCCGCCGGAGCGCGGATGCTGGGTGTCGCCATGCCGCTCACGGTGCCGGAGCTCACCGCTGTTTCGCACAAGATCATCGCGCAAAATGCGCTGCCGCAAAGCGCCATCAAATATTATCTGACCGCCGGTGAATGTGCCCACCCGAGCGGCACGAGTTTTTATGCCTGCAACGGCTTCACGCCGCATCTGATGGTGATGGAAGACGCCGTCACGGTGCAAAGCCCGGAAGCGCCGTATGGCCTCGCGCTCTATCAGCGCGGTCAACGGCTCAAGACCGTGCCGTTTGAGCGCGATCTGCCGAGCGTCAAATCCACCAACTATATGCTGGGTTATTATGCGGCGCGGGAAGTGGCCGGTGCGGAATGGGATGATATCATCTTCACGCACCGCGACGGCTATATCACCGAGGCGACGCGCAGCAATCTGTTTTGCGTGATCGACGACGTGCTGGTCACGCCGGGGCGGGGCATGCTGTACGGCATCACACGCAAAGTTGTCCTGCAGCTCGCAAAGCAGCTTGCTTTGCCCGTGGCGGAGCGCGATCTGACCCCCGCCGATCTGACGCGCGCCACGGAGGCTTTCACGACCGGCAGTATCGCGGAGATGATGCCGGTCGGGCGCATCGATGACCATCAGTTGCCGGCCACGACACAAGGCAAGTTCTACCAGGCCTTGCGGCAGGCCTTTACGGCCACTATCGCGGCAACTTGCCACAGCTGAAAGCGGCCCTTATCGGTTCCTTATTGACGATAAATTAACCATACGCGCCGCATGGTGATGCTGTCATAGGACAGGTCTTTTTGCCATGTATAGCCGTTACCAGTTTTTTGCCGTCGCCTTACCGTTAAGCGCTTTATTGCTGGCGCTGCCTGCCGGGGCCGAAACGATGCCGCCTTTGACGGTCGTCGAAGAGGATGTGCTGCCGCAGAATATCACCCCGACCAAAATGGCGGAGATAGGCGGCGCTGCTGAGGCGGAAACGATCAAGCTTGCCAGCTTGACCGCGGCGGGCATGCAAGAAGCCTTCACAACGCCTGCGCCCGCAATCAAGGCCGGAAGCTGTGTGAGCCATAACATCACCTGGCAGCGCGGCTGCGCCGATGCTGGCTATCCCGAAAATTATACGGGGTTCATTCGTGGTGAAACGCAAGTCGATTGCGCCGCGAATGAGCAACGCGATGTCTGGCTGGCCAATAGCTGTGCTGCGCCGGTCGCACTGGCGCAAATTCAGCCGCAATCGCAACCGGCCGCCGCCAAACCGGTGGCTATCGTGCCGAAAAATCTGCCCGCTCTGCAACTGGCGCAGCTTGAGCCACTGCAGAGCCAGCCGTTGGCTATTATTGCCCAACCCGCGCCGGAAGCGCGGGTGTCGGCCCCTGCCGCAGCGCCGGATCAGCCAGTCAGGGCCACAGGCAATGATGGTCAGTGCGGCGCAGCGAGCAAGGCTTTGCGCATCGACGCGCCGACCACGGATTTGTGTTTGAGCGGCGTCGCCGCCGCCGTTGTCGGGCAGGGGCCGTGGCAATGGTCCTGTCAGGGAACCGCTGGCGGCAAGAACGATCTTTGCATCGCGCTGGTCGATGTCGCGGCGCTAGCCGAAAAACAGAAGGCGCTGCTGGCTGTTGCGCCTGCCCCGGCACCGGTTGCTCCCGTCATCGCTGAGCCGATTGCCGCGCGCACGCCGGATCTGCCGCCCGTTCCGCCCGAAACGCCGCAATTGGCTGCCGCTCCGGCATTGAGTACGCCGCAGCTGGGGACGCCCACGCTGACGGCCGAAATCTCCACCCGGACCGATCCTTTGACGACGGCGGCTTTGGCGACGCCACGTTTGAATTTACCCGCGCGCAGCCCGCTGGCGCGGGCGGGAAGCACCGATTACGCCCCGGCTGAACCGGTGCGCGCCGCTGGAACATTGCAGCCGCGCGCCGGGAACGACAGCGTGATGATTGATGCGGCGCTGACGCAGCTGCAATTTGCCAGCGGCCGCGACGCGCCGGACGAAGCCATCCTTGTTCAGCTGGAAACGCTCGGCCAGCGGCTGGCGGTGAATCGCATGGCCAAGGTTACTGTAACCGCCTATGCCGGAACGGATGAGAATACCGATGCGCGTGGCGCACGGCGCCTATCTCTGGCCCGTGCCTTCGCCATACGCGACGCGCTGATGCTGGGCGGCGCCAGCAGTGACCAGATCCGCATCCGGGCGCTAGGCGCTAACGGCAGCGGCAGTAACCTCGACCGCGCCGAATTGACCGAGAACTAGATTACATAAACTTGCCGAACCATCCGGGGCGTTGTAAGACAAGAGCTGTCCTACCAACGATTTTTCCGGTGTTTTCCCATGTCCAGCATTATTGATGTCAAAGCGCGTGAAATTCTCGACAGCCGCGGCAACCCGACGGTTGAGGTCGATGTCGAACTTGAAAGTGGCGCGATGGGCCGTGCTGCGGTGCCTTCCGGCGCCTCGACCGGCGCGCATGAAGCCGTTGAACTGCGCGATAATGACAAGAGCCGCTATCTCGGCAAGGGCGTGATCAAGGCCGTCAACGCGGTGGACGGTGAGATCGCCGACGCGATCATGGGTCTGGAAGCAACCGAGCAACTCGCGCTCGATGAAACGCTGATCAAGCTCGACGGCACGCCGAACAAGAGCCGCCTCGGCGCGAATGCCATTCTCGGCGTCAGCCTCGCGGCCGCCAAAGCCGCGGCGCTGGAATCCGGCCTGCCGCTCTATCGCTATGTCGGCGGGGCACGCGCTTCGCTGCTGCCGGTGCCGATGATGAATATCATCAACGGCGGCGCGCATGCCGACAACCCCATCGATGTGCAGGAATTCATGGTGCTGCCGGTTGGTGTCAAGACGGTGGCGGACGCTATCCGCGTCGGCGCGGAGATTTTTCATACGCTCAAGAAGCTGCTCAAGGATGCGGGCCACAACACCGCCGTTGGCGATGAAGGCGGCTTCGCGCCCAATCTTGCCTCGACCGACGCCGCGCTCGAATTCATCGTCAAGGCGGTGGAGAAGGCCGGATTTAAAGCCGGGCAGGATGTGCTGCTGGGGCTCGACGTTGCCGCGACCGAGTTTTTCAAGGACGGCAAATACCATCTCGAAGGCGAAGGCAAGGTGCTGAGCGCCGAGCAGATGGTCGCCTATTACAAGGCGCTGTGTGACAAGTTCCCCATCGCCACCATCGAAGACGGCATGGCGGAAGACGATTTTACCGGCTGGAAGCTGCTGACCGATGCGCTGGGCGCGAAGGTGCAGCTGGTCGGCGACGACCTGTTCGTGACCAACCCGGCGCGCTTGCGTGACGGCATCAAGCAGGGCATCGCCAACGCCATTCTCATCAAGGTCAACCAGATCGGCACATTGTCCGAAACGCTGGAAGCGGTGGAAACCGCGCATAAAGCCGGGTATCGCGCCGTCATGTCGCATCGCTCGGGCGAAACCGAGGATTCGACGATCGCCGACCTCGCGGTCGCGACTAATTGCGGCCAGATCAAGACCGGCTCGCTGTCGCGTTCCGACCGGCTGGCGAAATATAACCAGCTGATCCGCATCGAAGAGCAGCTCGCCGATCAGGCGCGTTATATCGGCAAGGCCGCGCTGGCGCGTTGATGCGTTGCTGGCGGCGGCTGATGGTGGCGCTGGGCCTTGCGCTCGGCTGCCACGCGGCCACGGCCTGCCAGCCCGCCCAAACCATGCCGGCGGAAAAGCCCATCGTCGGGCTGCAGCTCTTCTATGCCGACGATGCGCGCAGCTGGGCGCTGGCCGATAGCTTGGGCGCCCGCTGGGTGCGATTGGAGCTATTGTGGCGTCTGGTTGAGCCGCAGCCAGGCCGGTATGACTGGGCGGTTGCCGACCGGATTCTCGAACCGGCGATCAAGCGCCAATGGGGAATTCTGGCGCTGCTCAACCACCCGCCGGATTGGGTAAAGCCGGAAACGCTGTCGCAGGATTTTGCTCGCTTCGCCGTTGCCGTCATGGATCGCTATGGCGTGGATGTGCGGCCTGATGGTGTGCGGTACTGGGAAATTTTCAACGAGCCCAATCTTTCCGGCTTCGGCTGGCCAGATGAGGGGCTGGCGGTTGAAGCCAACGCGGCGCGTTATGGCGCCATGCTTGCTTCCACAAATGCGGCTATCCGCCCACGCCACCCCCAGGCCGTGCTGGTGAGCGCGGGCCTGTCGCCGGACGGGCAAAATCCGGAGCAATTTCTGCGCGCGCTTTATGGCACAGGTCATGCCCGCTGCTTCGATATTCTGGGGCTGCATCCTTATGGCCGGGAAAACCGGTTGATCGAAACGCTGCACAACGCGCAGGGCCTGATGCAAGAAATGGGAGACGCGGGGAAACCGGTCTGGTTTACCGAATATGGCACGGCGCGCGACAGTGACCGCGCCCGGTTGATCCACGCGACCTTTGCCGAGACGGCGCAATTGACGGCCCTGTTCTGGTTCAATGAACGCGATATCCATCGCTTCACCGACCGCTATGGTCTCGTGGATTACGATTATGTTCCGAAGGCCGAAACTGCGCTGTTCCGGCAACGGCTGACGCTGCATGAGACACTGGAAGCAAAATAAAGCCGATATTTCACTTCGCATCGCGCGGGGGCTCAGCTAGAATCACTGCAGCTGATTTTGCCCCAATGCCCGCTGGTGCCACGTGATCCGTTCCTGGCTCGACAAAAACGCCCGTGCTTTGACCATCGCGCTGATGATGGCCATGGTGTTTCTTTATTTCGTTTATATGACTGTGCAGGGCGACAGGGGCATCATGGCGATGCTGCGGATGCAAAACGAATTGCGTGGTGCCCAAACCCGGCTGGACGAGACGCGGGCCGAGCGCTTGACGCTCGAGGCACGGGTGAAACATATGCGTCCCAATAGCATAGACCCCGATCTGCTCGATGAGCAGAGTCGGCTGCAGCTCAATCTCGCCAAACCCAACGAGGTCGTGGTGCTTACGCCTTTGCAGCAAGAAAATGATAAAAAGCCAGACATGGTGCAGCGCAACAAATAAAGGGGCTTAAAAGCTTGGCAATCTTAAGCTTCTAGAGTGGTGATTTATTGGCCGGACCGGCGTTAATAAGCTTGAAAAATTGCCCCGTCCGTTCTACTTCAGGCCTGAAGAAATTGCGCCAAGTTGCGCACAGCAAACAACATTGATGCCCGCAGACCTTGAACGGAGAAAGCGCGATGCAATTTGGCAAGCCCCAAAGCAGCTTCAAGATTGTCAGCGACCAGCCCCCCATGCATGCCACCGACTTCAAGAAATATTTCCGCGACATGGTCCTCATCCGCCGTTTTGAGGAAAAAGCGGGCCAGCTCTATGGCATGGGACTGATCGGCGGTTTCTGCCATCTCTATATCGGGCAGGAAGCCGTCGTCGTCGGCATTCAAGCGGCGCAGCGGCCGGTCGATACCGTCGTGACATCTTATCGTGACCACGGCCACATGCTGGCCAGCGGTATGGAAGCGCGCGGCGTGATGGCGGAGTTGACGGGCCGTATCGGCGGTTATTCGCGCGGCAAGGGCGGCTCGATGCACATGTTCAGCCGCGAGAAGAATTTCTTCGGCGGCCACGGCATCGTCGGCGCGCAGGTGCCGATCGGCACCGGTCTTGGCTTCGCGCACCAGTTCAAGCAGGATGGCGGCGTCTGCGTCACTTATATGGGCGACGGCGCTGCGAACCAGGGCCAGGTTTATGAGAGCTTCAACATGGCGGCTTTGTGGAAGCTGCCGGTGCTCTATGTCATCGAAAACAACAAATACGGCATGGGCACGTCGCAGGCGCGGCACGCCGCTGGCGAATTGTGGCGGCGCGGCGAAGGCTTCGGCATCCCCGGCATCAAGGTCGACGGCATGGATGTCACCAAGGTGCGCGTCGCGGCCGAGGCGGCGATGGAATATATCCGCGGCGGCAAGGGCCCGATGTTGCTCGAAATGGTGACCTATCGCTATCGCGGCCACTCGATGTCCGACCCGGCGAAGTATCGCAGCAAGGAAGAGGTCGAGATGATGCGCGAGCAGCATGATCCGATTGAAAATGTGCGTCGCCTGATTATGGCCGAGCGCATGGCGACGGAAGAAGAGCTCAAGGAAATCGAGAAGGAAATTCGCGGCATCGTCAACGAAGCGGCTGATTTCGCGCAACAAAGCCCTGAGCCCGATCCCGCCGAATTGTGGACGGATATTCTGAAGTAATTCCCCTGATTTTCTGAGAGCGGACAGCGATCATGCCCATTCAAATTCTCATGCCTGCTTTGTCGCCCACCATGACCGAGGGCAAGCTCGCCCGCTGGTTGAAGAAGGAAGGCGACGCCATCCGGTCCGGCCAGGTCATCGCCGAGATCGAGACCGACAAGGCGACGATGGAAGTCGAGGCCGTCGATGAAGGCGTGCTGCAGAAGATTTTGATCGCCGAAGGCACTGAAGGCGTCGCGGTCAATACGCCGATTGCGCTGCTGCAGGGCGAGGGTGAAGAAGCTGTGCCGCAAGCCGCCGCCGCGCCGATTGTAGCGCCCGTTCCGGTGGTGCCTGTTGTGCCGAAGGTCGAACCGCAGCCTGTTGCCGCGAATAATGTCGTGCCGCTCATGCCGCAGCCGGTGCAGGCCGTGGTCGCGCAGCAGACGGAAAAGCATTACGACAAATTCGTCAAGCAGACGGTGCGCGAAGCGATCCGCGACGGCATGGCGGAAGAAATGCGCCGCGATCCGACCGTGTTCCTGATGGGTGAGGAAGTCGCCGAATATCAGGGCGCTTACAAGGTCAGCCAGGGGCTGCTGCAGGAATTCGGCAGCAAGCGCGTCATTGATACCCCGATTACCGAAATGGGCTTCGCCGGTCTCGGCGTCGGCGCGGCCTTCGGTGGCCTGCGCCCGATCATCGAATTCATGACCATGAATTTCGCGATGCAGGCGATCGACCAGATCATCAATTCCGCCGCCAAGACGCTCTATATGTCCGGCGGGCAGATGGGGTGCCCCATCGTCTTCCGCGGTCCGAACGGTGCGGCCTCGCGCGTCGCGGCCCAGCACTCGCAGTGCTATGCCAGCTGGTATGCGCATATTCCGGGGCTCAAGGTCGTTTCGCCCTATAGCGCGGCGGATGCCAAAGGGCTGATCAAATCCGCGATCCGCGACAACAACCCGGTCATCGTGCTGGAGCATGAAATCATGTACGGCCAGAGTTTCGATGTGCCGGACGATCCCGATTTCATCGTGCCGATCGGCAAAGCGCTGGTGATGCGCGAAGGCACCGATGTCACGATTACCGCGTTCTCGCGCCCGGTCGGCATGGCACTGCAGGCGGCGGAAATCCTGGCGGCGGAAGGCATCAGCGCCGAAGTCATCAATTTGCGCTCGCTGCGTCCGCTCGATATCGAAACCATCGTTCATAGCGTCAAGAAGACCAACCGTCTCGTCTCGGTCGAAGAAGGCTGGCCGGTGGCGGGCATGGGCTCGGAAATCGCGGCGCAGATGATGGATCACGCCTTCGATCATCTCGATGCCCCGGTTGCTCGCGTCTATGGTCTGGACGTGCCGCTGCCTTATGCCGCCAATCTGGAGAAGCTGGCGCTGCCGCAGGTCGAGAATATCGTCCAGGCCGTGCGTCAGGTTTGCTACCGTAACGCGGCATAATATCTGCGAACGCCTCTTGCTCTGCGCCGGGCAGGGGGGTATTTTCCTGCCATCCCGTATCACGTTCCAAGTGAGCCATTGCCATGCCCATCAATATTCTCATGCCCGCTCTCTCGCCGACCATGACGGAGGGCACGCTGGCCCGCTGGGTCAAGCAGGAGGGCGACACGGTCAAATCCGGCCAGGTCATCGCCGAAATCGAGACCGACAAGGCCACGATGGAAGTTGAGGCGGTGGACGAAGGCAAGATCGTCAAGCTGCTGATTCCGGCAGGCACTTCGGGCGTTGCCGTCAATACGCCGATTGCCGTGCTGGTCGAAGAGGGCGAGGACGCCGGTGCCGCGAGCGCCGCGCCCGCCGCCAAGCCCGCGCCGCAGGCTGCAGCACCGGCCCCGGCCCCTGTTGCCGCCGCCGCGACGACAGCGTCGATTGCCCCGGCTCTCCAGCACCCCACGGTGCCGCAGCATGGCGAGCGTGTCTTCGCGAGCCCGCTCGCGCGCCGCGTTGCTGAGCTTTCGGGCGTGGATTTGTCCCATGTCGCAGGCAGTGGCCCGAATGGCCGGATCGTGAAGTCCGATGTCGAGCATAGCAAGCCGGGCAGCGCGCCCGTCGCTACGTCGACTGCAGCGCTTGCGCCGCAAGCGGCCAAACCTGTCGCTGCGGCTCCCGCAGCCACCCCAGCCCCGCAGGCTGCCAAGCCAGCGCCAGCAGCGCCTGTCGCCGCGCCGAAACC
>JBDHTV010000037.1:0-11621 GCA_039808825.1 Bdellovibrionales bacterium
GGGCCGCATGCGTTTGCCGAAACCGGCGGCGAGCACCATCGCGCTATGGGGGATGCGCGGGCTCATGCGAAATATTGCGGCAGATAGGTGGTGAACCAGTGCCGCACGCCCACACAGGCCGGGTGTTGCAGCTGGCGCTGCAGGAACCCGAAGGTGCGGATATAAAAATCCGGCTTCGGCATGCGCTTCAAGCGCGCGAAGGTGCGGGCGTGGCGCTGCACGCTCAACAGCTGCAATTGGGCACGGAACAATTCCGGCGGCAGTTCCGGCCAGGCTTGCAGATAGGCGTCGATCACAGCGGCGCGCAGTTCGTCCGGCAGTTCGCGCCGGACCTCTTCAAGTAGCGAGGCCAGGTCATAGGCGAGCGGCCCGATACCGGCCAATTCAAAATCGAGCACGCCGATATCATGCAGCGCGCCCTGCGGCGTTACATGCTGCGGCGGCACCGCCATCAGATTGTCGGGAATGAAGTCGCGCAACAACAGCGCCTGCGGCATAGCGGCGAAAGGCGCCAGCGCCTCCTGCCACACGTCATGCAGCGCCTGACGCGCAACGGCAGCATCGGCATAGGTGAAGTTTTCAAGCAGCGGGTCGAGCAAGGCGATGAAACGCGCGCTGTCGAAGCGCGGCAGCTCCGGCGCCGTCAAGTTGAGCGTGCGGCGCTGGATATGACATAATGCCGTCAGTGCGCGGCGCAGCAGCGGCAGCGCTTCCTGCCCCGCGTCAAGCAGGCGGCCAAGATTGGCGTCGCCAAAATCCTCGAGCAGCAGCAGGCCATGTTCTTCATCACGCGCATAGAGCGCGGGGGCCAGCACATCCTGCGCGCGCAGCAGTTCCGCGACGCGGATGAAAGCGTGGTAGGCGGCATCAGGTTCGGTCAGCATCAGCACGGCGCGCTGGGGCGCATCGCCGCGCGTGACGCGGCAATAGGATCGCGCCGACCAATCGGCAGGGAACGGCACGGCGGCGCTCGGCGGCCAGCCCGCGCGGGTCAGGAATGTCGCGGCAACGGGAGATAACATTAGGCCATCATAGTTATTCTGGCGCTTTTGCCAATGCCGCTGCCAGCGCCGCGGCGGGTATGGTCACGATATTGGTTTCGAAAGCCGGGCCGTAATATTCCCTGCCCTGCAGACTGAAACACAAGTCCTCGGAGCCAAGTGCAGGATAGTGGGCTTTATCAAGGTAAAAAGCATAAACATATGTGCCATCGGTTTCTGGCGTTTCATGGGCCGGGAATGTCTCATAGCCAAATTCTTCCTGCCGCCAGTACAGGCCTGTCGCCGGTACGGGCTGCCGTTCTTCCCTGAATACCTGATTCCACTGCGCGCAGGATGCGGCATGAACGTCGACCCAACTGTAGTTGTCGTGCACAAAGGCTGCGAGCTTCGTCGCCGTGCTGAAGCTGATTTGCATGGGCTGCTGCAAGGCTTCGTTGTGGGAACGGAGGGCCGGCGTCGTTGTGACCAGGCGCGCGGCAATAAACTTCAGGTCATCCGGACTGGCAGGCTTGACCAGCCCGAACAGGACGCAGCCGCCCGTGAGCATAACAAGACTGGGCAAAGCGAAGCCGACGAAAAGCAGGCGTTCGCACCATATCTTGCCAGACGTCTTGGTCACGTATTCTCCGGGTTGCCGCCAGCTGCGCTTGACCGGTATTATGGCGCACCTCTTGCCGGAAACCAAGCCGATGGCCGCTGCCCCGCCCTGCTATCTCAATGATCTCGGTTTGCGCGACGCTGTCGCGTTGTACCGGATCGCGCGGCATCCGGATTTCTTTTACGCCTATCTCAATGAGGATCGGCAACCCGTCTGGCTCGGCACGCTGCGCTTCATGGCGCTGATGACCCGGTTGCGTTTCCGGCGGCCGCGGCATTGGTTCAAGGCGATCCGGCGCGGCAGCGACGGCGCGCTGCTGGGCTGCGTCGTGCTGCTCGATATCGGCATGCTGACGGCGCAGGTCGGCGAGATCGCCTATTTCCTCGCCGTGCCGGAGCGACGGCAAGGCATCGCCCGCGCGGCAGTGACGAGCACGGTGCAATGGGCGCAGCGGGCAATGGGCGTGCGCGGGCTTTATGCCAGCGTTGATCCCGACAATCCGGCCAGCGCGGCCATTCTGGGCCATCTCGGCCTGCAGCGCACGCGCTTTGTCCCGGCCGAATACAGCACCTTCACCGATCGTGACGGCGCGCCGCGCCCTTGCTGGGTCATGCAGTCGACGCCGCAGAGCTTCGCCGCGGCGCTGGCGGCGCTGCCGGAACCGGCCTATCCGGTGCTCGCTGGCCATAAAAGACCGGATGCGGGCGCCGCGGTTTTGGCCTAGACTGGGCCAATGACCAATCTTTCCCCGCTTGCCGCCTTGCAATGGCAGATCGAGGCCGGTGCCGACGAGGCGATCGGCGCCGCGCCCGGCTTGCAGCACTGGCCCAAAACCACGCCGCCGCTACTGCCGGCTGCCGCGCGCGCAGCGGCCTTGCCCCCAGGCAAAACGGCGACCACGATCGTCCGCCCCAGCCAGCAACCGGCAGCCATCAGTGCGTTCAGCGCCCCGAGCCCTGTGCAGGCGCAGGATCTCGAAGCGCTCAAGGCCGAGCTGGCGGCCTTTACCGGCTGCCCGCTGCGCGACACGGCGACCAATCTGGTCTTCAGCGACGGCAATCCTGCCGCCAAAATCATGCTGATCGGGGAAGCGCCGGGGGCCGACGAGGACCGGCAGGGCAAGCCCTTTGTCGGGGTCAGCGGCCAGCTGCTCGACCGGATGCTGGGCTGTATCGGGCTCGACCGCGGCACGGTTTTCATCACCAACGTCATTTACTGGCGGCCACCGGGCAACCGCTCGCCGACCGAAGCCGAGCTTGCGGCCTGCTGGCCGTTCTGCGCCCGTACGATCAGCCTAATTCAGCCCAAGTTATTGATATTACTAGGTGGCGTGGCAGCCAAGACCGTGCTGCGCACCAATGAAGGCATTACCCGGCTGCGCGGGCGCTGGCAGAGCTTCCCGAGCGAGACGGCGCACCTGCCGCCGATCCCGACTTTGCCGGTTTACCACCCCGCCTATCTGCTGCGTCAGCCGCAAGCGAAACGTCAAGCATGGAATGACATGCTTCAAATAAAAAAGCGCTTGTCAGAATCTAACGTGCTGAATCAACAGTAAATTCACAAATAATTGCCGATTGTGGCCCAATAACAAGCTTGCCAAGCGATTTTGGCTTCGCTACCAGCCTTGTCATGCAAAACGCCATGCGAGGCTTGTTGCGCTGCGGAAAGGTTACGGGCATGGCCCTGACTTTCCTCATCTGTTCCAGCTTCGGAACAGCCCAGCGCATCGCCGCCGCCGACCGAGAAGCAATCCATCCCATCGCCACGGCCGAGCCGGGGGCGCATGATTTTGACTTGCGCAGTGTAGGCTTTGACCTGCGCCACGCCGCGAAGACTGACCCATTACTTGCCCAGTTCCAACGGCAACTCATCGTCAACCGCGCGGACGATGTGCTGCATTGGGGCAATAGTATCGCTTTATTGAGCCCGCATGACGCGCGCTATTATCGCTCCGCCTTCAGCCTGGCGCAGGCGGGCGATCAGGCCGGGATGGACGAGGCGTTAAGCCAAACCGACGATGCGCTGCTGCGCGGCACGGTACGCGCCACCTATCTGCTCGCCAAAGACAGCAAGCCCGGTTTCGCGGAGCTCACCGACTGGCTGCAGAGCTATCGCGACCTGCCGCAGGCCGCCGCGATTTACAGCCTGGCGCAAAGCCGCCGCCCCAAAGGCGCCAAAATGCCGCCCGCACCGCAGGCTGGCGCCGTCGTGCATGGTTCGCTCGACGAAAATGGCCGTAACCTGACGGCTCAAATTGTCAGCCTGGACAGCGTGGGCGATGACGCCGTGCGCGGCCAGCTCCAGACCATCAACAGCCTGCTGCGTCAGGGTGCGGTCAACGAGGCCGAAACGCTCTATGCGCCGCTCGCGGCCGACAACCTGCCGCCGCAAGTGCAAGCCGAAGCGCAAGCGGCCTTCGCGGCGCTGCGTTTCTTCGCCGGGAACGGCGAAGCCGCCCAGAAAATGTCGACGGCGCTTGCCACGCAAGCGCCGCTCGCAGGCTGGGTCGGCGGGCTGCAGGCCTGGCGCGACGGTGCTTATGGCCGCGCCGCCGATCTGTTCGGCGCGATGGTCAAGCAGAGCAATGTCGGCGATGCCGACCGGGCAGCAGGTTATTACTGGCTCGGCCGCGCCCAGCAAAAACTGGGCAACGCCACCGCCGCCAAAACAGCATGGCGCGAAGGCGCCGCTTTCCCGCGTTGCTTCTACGGCCAGCTCGCCCGCGCCAAGCTCGGCAGCGGCAGCGCCTATAACTGGAACAATCCGCGCCTGACGCCGGACGGGCTCGACCAGATCGCGGCGGTACCGGCGGGCAAGCGCGGGCTGGCGCTGCTGCAGCTCGGCATGAGCGATGCGGCGGAGCAGGAGCTGCGCCGCACGCTCAGCGCGCGGCAGAGCAGCGAAGCGCGCAATCTCGCGGCGCTCGCGCTCGACGCCAAATTGCCGATGCTCGCACTGCAGCTCGGCAGCTGGGTCAAGCAGCCGGACGGCCAGTTGCTCGACAGCGCACTTTATCCGCTGCCGTCATGGCAGGCCGCCGTTGCCAACAGCGACGCCGCGCTCGTTTATGCCGTGGTCCGGCATGAATCCGGGTTCAACCCGAATGTCGTCAGCGCGGCCGGCGCGCGCGGCCTCATGCAGCTGATGCCCGACACGGCGCGCCATGTCGATGCCGGGGCGGAAACGGCGCGGCTCGGCGAGATCGACTATAATCTCGCGCTCGGCGTGCGCTATCTCGACAATCTCGCGCAGCATCCGTTTGTCAAGCGGAGCCTGCTGCTGCAGATCGCGGCCTATAATAGCGGCCCCGGCAATCTGCAGCGCTGGCAGGCGGCAGCGACGCATGGCGACGACCCGCTGCTGTTCATCGAAACTTTGCCGGTGCGCGAGACGCGCCACTATGTGCAGAATGTCTTGAGCAGTTACTGGATGTATCAGCAGCGGCTCGGGCTCAAGCCCACGAGCCTGCAGCAGCTGGCAGCGGGGCAATGGCCGCAGAATGCCGCTCGACTCGCCGCAGCGCCAGCCGGCAACGCACTGCAGCTGGCGAGCAAGTAAGCTTTCTTAAAATCACTGCGCCAAGAGGGCATTGTTGCGGAGACGCAACAACAAGGAAATTGATTCGCGTGCGGCGGGCTTTCACGCCGCGCGTAAGCGCCTGATAAAGCTTTTGTTAGCAAAAGGAGCGCAGCGTCAAAGACAACGACGCCGCGCTGGACTCGTACCCGGTGGCGGAGTCATGATGTGGATAAGTTTTCTGCAAGGCAATTTCTTTCATGATGGGGCGCATGATGCGGCAGTGGAGCACAAAGACAGGGATGACGCGCGCGGCAGCGCTGCTCGTTGCCTGTCTTGCCGCGCCCGCCGCCCACGCCGTTGCGCCGCGTGACAATAGCGCCGCGCTCGGGCAGGCGCTGACCGGCGGCAAAACGGAAGTGTGGTTTGCGCGCGATCCCAATTACGGCTTCTCGCTCAGCAGCAGCAGTTTCTCGGGCCGCGGGTCGGGCATGAATATCGACGCGGCGCAGGGCAGCACAGGGCTCGGCATGATCACCGGCGCGCGCGACAAGTTCGCCGAGCTGGAAGGCGACCAGCGCGTCTATGCCTTCCTGATCGACGGCAAATATGACTTCAGCTACGATTTCGGCACCGGGCTCAATCTGCACCCCTACCTCGGCGGTGGTGTCGGCGTCGCGCTCTATGAGGCGGGCGGCAACGCCAGTCTGAGCCAGGATGGCGCGATGGTGCCGTTGTTCCGCGTCGGCGGCGGCGTGGTGTTCAAGCTCGGCACGGATTGGGATCTCTCGCTCAATTACAAGGCGGGCTATACCGGCACGGCGCCGACCGGCAGCGTCTTTACCGGCCGCAGCCAGGAGACAGTCAATCTGCAGTCGCTCGATATGGGCCTCAAGCTCAAGTTCTGAACGCGTTTTTCCTTTACCGATCACGCAACTATTGCCGGGCTCGTCGTATTGCAGACGGCATGCTAATTTGCCGGGATGAGCGATCAAAAGAAAATCCCGGCCCTGTTGCGCGGCGCGGCGCAGGAAACGACGGCGCCGGAACCGAGCCCGGCTGCCTTGCTGCGCCCCAAGCCCGACACCGAAAATTGGCATAAGGAACAGCTTGGCGCCGGGCTACGCGCGGTTTATCAGGCGTTGGTTCCGTTCAAGCTATCGACGACGAAACATGCCGCGCAGTTCGCGCCCGATAAGGTCGTGGCGATGTCGTTATCGCAGGTCCAGCGCGAAGCGCTCAACACGCGCGCCGCTATCAGCCTGCTCACCGAAAACGGCAAGCTGCCGGCGGATTTCCGTACCGACGCGCCTTGCCGACAACTCGACACAGCTTATGATGGTCTGCAAGCCTTCGAGCAGACGAAATGGGCGCACTATGAGGCCTATCGCGGCACGCCCGGTCCCGGGGCCTTCACCCCCTATCGCGCGACACTGGACCTGACCGAGCATTGAGCGCGGCAGACCGTTATTTTCATTATATATTTCAAAGATTTATTGGGCAAAAAAGGCTTGGGATTCGCTGGGTTATGCGCTAATTTCTCCTGTCATTCCGCCGCAAGCGATTCGGCGTGAATTTTATGGCCAGCAACCGAAGTTTTTCATGACCCAGACAGCGAAGCAGCCCATGCAAGATGACAGCGATTACGGTTCCAGCGCCATCACCGTCTTGCGCGGACTGGAAGCCGTGCGCAAGCGCCCGGGCATGTATATCGGCGACACCGACGACGGGTCCGGCCTGCATCACATGGTCTATGAAGTCGTCGACAATGCGGTTGACGAGGCGCTCGCCGGTTATTGCACCCGCATCGACGTCATTCTGAATCCGGACGGCTCCTGCACGGTGCGCGACAATGGGCGCGGCATTCCGGTCGATATCCATGCCGAGGAAGGCGTCTCCGCCGCCGAGGTGGTGATGACGCAGCTCCATGCGGGCGGCAAGTTCAACCAGAATTCCTATAAGGTTTCCGGCGGTCTGCACGGCGTCGGCGTTTCGGTCGTCAACGCGCTGTCCTCGATCCTCGATCTGCGCGTCTGGCGGCAGGGTTTTGAATGGACGATGCGCTTCCGCGACGGCGTCGCCGAAGCACCGCTCAAGGCCGGTGCGGCCAGCGATGCGCGCGGCACGGAAGTGACCTTCCACCCCTCCTCCGCCATCTTCACCAAGACCGTGTTCGATTTCGGCACGCTCGAGCACCGGCTGCGCGAACTGGCGTTCCTCAATTCCGGCGTGCTGCTGATTTTGACCGACAAGCGCGGGGTCGAGCCCAAGAGCGTCGAGCTCAAATATGACGGCGGTCTCAACGAGTTCGTCAAATATCTCGACCGCGCCAAGACGCCGCTACTCGCGGCGCCGATCACCGCCGTCAAGCAGGAAGGCGGCATCACGATCGAATTCGCGCTGCAATGGAACGACAGCTATCACGAGAACATGCTGTGTTTCACCAACAACATTCCGCAGCGCGACGGCGGCACCCATCTCGCCGGTTTCCGCGCCGCGCTGACGCGCTGTATCAACAGCTATGCCGAGAGCAGCGGCATCGCCAAAAAGGAAAAGGTGGCGCTGACCGGCGAGGATGCGCGCGAAGGCATGAGCTGCGTGCTCTCGGTCAAGGTGCCGGATCCGAAATTCTCGTCGCAGACCAAAGACAAGCTGGTGTCATCCGAAGTGCAGCCGGTGGTCACGACCGTGGTCGCCGATGCGCTCAGCACCTGGTTCGAGGAACATCCGGCGGAAGCCAAGCGTATCGTCGGCAAGGCCGCCGAAGCGGCGGCAGCGCGCGAGGCGGCGCGCAAAGCGCGCGAGCTGACGCGGCGCAAAGGCGCGCTCGATCCGGCCTCGCTGCCGGGCAAGCTCGCTGACTGCCAGGAACGCGATCCGGCTAAGTCCGAACTCTTTATCGTCGAGGGCGACTCGGCGGGCGGCTCCGCCAAGCAGGGCCGGTCGCGGCAGTTTCAGGCGATTTTGCCGTTGCGCGGCAAGATCCTTAATGTCGAACGCGCGCGCTTCGACAAGATGCTGTCGTCTGCCGAAATCGGCACGCTCATCACCGCGATCGGCGCTGGCATCGGGCGCGAGGAGTTCAATCCGGACAAGGCGCGCTATCACAAGATCATCATCATGACGGACGCCGACGTCGACGGCAGCCATATCCGCACCTTGTTGCTGACCTTCTTCTTCCGGCAGATGCCGGAGCTGATCGCGCGCGGCTATCTCTATATTGCGCAGCCGCCGCTCTATGGCGTCAAGCGCGGCACGAGCATTAAATATATGAAGGACGACAAGGCGCTCGAACAATATCTGACGGCGGCGGGCGTCAATGACGTGACACTCACACTGAGCAACGGCCAGCAGCTGCAAGGCGCGGCGCTGACCGCGCTGATCGAACGCGCGCGCGTGATCAAGCAACTCATCATGGCGCTCGACCGCAAGATCGGGCAAAGCGCGTTCATCGAGCAGGCGGCGCTCGCCGGCGTGCTGACGCCGCAGGCCGATGCGGCGGCGGCGGCAAAGCTCGCGGCGCGGCTTAATGCGCAACAGCCCAATGGCCAGGGCGGCTGGCAGGCTGATGCGGCAGCGGGCGGGCTTGCGCTCAAACGTACGCGCCGTGGCGTAACGCGCGATTACCGGCTCGACGGCGATTTCCTCGCCGCGGCGGAGACGCGCAAGCTGCAAGAGCTGGCGCAGGGGCTGCAGGACAGCTTCGCGGGCAATGTCCAGCTGCAGCATAAGGACAAGCTGTTCACCTTGAGCGGGCCGGTCGCGCTTGTCGATCAGATCATGGAGCTCGGACGGCATGGCGTGACCATCGCGCGCTACAAGGGCCTCGGCGAAATGAACCCGGAGCAGCTGTGGGAAACGACGCTCGATCCGGCCAACCGCTCGCTGCTGCAGGTCAAGGTGCAGCATCACGAGGAAGCGGAACAGATCTTCTCCACACTGATGGGCGATATTGTCGAGCCGCGGCGCGATTTCATTCAGGAAAACGCGCTTAACGCGACCAATATCGACGCCTGATTACCGTTGCGTGCGTGCGGCATATTGACGCAGTTACCAAACTGCGCTTCTATCATGCTGCCTGTCTCACCCTGCAGCGGCCTTACCGATGCTGTCCTATTACAATCTCAAAACGATTGCCGATGAAACCGCGCGCCACCGCACTATTGCCGGGTTGCAACGGCTACGCCCCGCGCTCGATGCCGCCATTCCCCAGCGCAGCGTGACCGACACGTTGCTGCTCGCGACCTGGAATATCCGCGAGTTCGACTCCGGCAAATATGGCTATCGCCCGCTCGAGAGCTATTTCTATATCGCCGAGATCATCAGCCGCTTCGATATCGTCGCGATCCAGGAAGTACGCGAGGGGCTCTACCCGCTGCAACAACTGCAGAAGCTGCTTGGCAGCTGGTGGGGTTTCATCGTCACCGACGTCACGCTCGGCACGTCGGGCAATTCCGAGCGCATGGCCTTTCTGTTCGACAAACGCAAGGTCAACTCGACCGGCCTCGCCGCCGAGCTGGTCTTGCCGAAAGACAAAGGGATGAAAAGCGAGCCGGTCCAGATGGCGCGCTCCCCTTATGTCGCCGGATTCCATGCCGGTTGGGCCTATTTCACGCTCGCGACCGTCCATATTTATTACGGCAAGGGCGTGCCGGTCGATCAGAGGCGGCTCAAGGAGATCGCCGATTTTGCTGCGACGCTGGCCAAAAACAGCCGCAAATTTTCTGCAGCACCAATGCGCGCGCCCGATGCGGCGCCCGCGCCGAGCGACCTGCTGATGCTCGGTGACTTCAACATCTTCAATCGCGGCGACGTGACCTATGAAGCGATTACCAAGGCCGGGTTCGTCGTGCCGGAGGCGCTGCAGAAGATCCCGGGCTCGAACGTCACACAGGACAAGCATTACGACCAGATCGCCTATCTCAAGCAGCTCAGCGCCTTGCGCCCGACCGGCCAGGCCGGCGTGTTCGATTATTACCAGCATGTCTACCGCCTTGCGGACGAAGCAGACTATGCCAAGGAACGTAAGGCCAAGCCCGGCCGCAGCTTCAAGGACTGGCGCACCTATCGCATGAGCGACCATCTGCCCATGTGGGTTGCCTTCAACATCGACGACAGCGCGCGCTACCTTTCCGGCCTTCAATGACAACAAAATTGGTGCAGCATGGGACTAGACTGGAACCCGCTTAACAAACCCAAGCCCGGTCACGAGGCCGAATTCGCCGCGCTGCTGGGCACGATCACGCATGGCTATAAGGGCTGGCAAGCGACGCTCAAGAGCATGTTCGGTCTGCTGCCCAATGAGAAACAGCAAGTGGCGCGGCTGCAGGCGATTTCCATCGCGCCCCATGAAACGCTCAAGGTGCCGCGTGTCGGCAGCGACGCCGCCGCCGATAACTGGGCCCGCGCGCTCTATGCCGCCAAAAAGCCGCAAGACCAGAGCGAGCGCGATTTTATCGCCGCCCTCGCCGGTTATTATGTCACCGAACTCGTGCCCGCCTGCGACGGCAAACCCTGGTACAGCCATGGGGCCATGGGCTATGTCGATCACTTCAGCTTCCGGGCCCAGTTTCTGGTCAAGGATTGTGCCGCCATTCTCGGCCCGGCTCTCGTCGAGCGCTGCTACGTGACCTGCGAAGCGCCGCAGCTCGCGCAATTATCCGCCGATCTGGTGGCCTGCGGGCTCGATTTCGCCAAACAGCACGGGCTGGAAGGGGTCATGCGCCAGGCCGAGGCGCCGGAGCCCGATACGCCCGCCAGTCAGGCGCATATTATCGGCGCCGCTGCACGCTGGGCGCGGTTCTGGGCAGAGCGGGGGCACGGTATGGAAGCTTATTTTTAAGCAAAATCAGACCCTTCACGTCCTTATTTAGAATTATTCTAAATTTCACTTGGCAAAGGCATTGGCACGTCCTATAACAATGCTGCGTCGCGGCAGATGAAGCAAAAACCGCCGCGGCTGACGGTTTAAAACCCCGATTTTCTAACCCTAGCCAGGAGTATCCGCCCATGTTGACGATTGGTGATCGTTTCCCGGAATTCAACCTGACCGCCGTGGTCAGCAACGACATGAAGAACGCATTCAAGGATGTGAGCAACAAGAGCTATAAGGACAAGTGGCTCGTCGTCTTCTTCTGGCCGAAGGATTTCACCTTCGTCTGCCCGACCGAGATCGCTTCGTTCGGCAAGCTCAACAAGGATTTCGCCGACCGCGGCGCGCAGGTGCTCGGTGCTTCAATCGACAGCGAGTTCGTGCATCTCGCCTGGCGCAACAGCCACCCCGACCTTAAGGATCTGCCCTTCCCGATGCTCGCCGACATCAAGCGCGAGCTGAGCCAGGACCTCGGCATCCTCGACAAGAATGCGGGCGTCTCGATGCGCGCGACCTATATCGTCGATCCGGAAGGCATCATCCGCTTCGCGTCCGTCACCGACCTCAATGTCGGCCGCAACACGCAGGAAGTGCTGCGCGTGCTCGATGCGCTGCAGAGCGACGAGCTGTGCCC
>JBDHTV010000038.1:0-11401 GCA_039808825.1 Bdellovibrionales bacterium
CTCGGCAACACCGTCGCGCCGCAAACCGTGATCGAGCAGATGGGGGCGGATATCCTGCGCCTCTGGGTCGTCATGTCGGATTACCGGCAGGATCTGCGCATCGGCGCGGAAATTCTCAAGCAGATCGGCGATTATTACCGCCGTTTCCGCAACACGCTGCGTTATCTGCTCGGCGCGCTCGATGGGATGCAGGCGGTCGAACGCCTGCCGCATACCGAGATGCCGGAGCTGGAACGCTGGGTGCTGCATCGCATCTATGAAACCGATCAGACGCTGCGCAAGGCAATTGCCGATTTCGATTTCAACCGGGCGATGGTCGCGCTGCATGAATTCTGCGCCGTCGATCTCTCGGCTTTCTATTTCGATATCCGCAAGGACAGCCTCTATTGCGACCGCTCGGATAGCGAACGCCGCCGCGCCACGCGCACGGTGCTGGAACAGCTGTTCGAGAGCCTGACCGTCTGGCTCGCGCCCTTCCTCTGCTTCACGGCGGAAGAAGCCTGGCTCGCGCGCCATCCCGGCGAGCAGGAAAGCGTGCATCTCCAACTGTTCCCAACCATTCCTGGCGTCTGGCGCGACGATGCGCTCGCCGCCAAATGGGAGCAGATCCGCAATGTCCGCCGCGTCGTCACCGGCGCGCTGGAACGCGCCCGTGCCGAAAAGATCATCGGCGCGAGCTTGCAGGCGCATCCGCAGGTCTTCGTTACCGCCGCGCAACAGCAATTGCTGCAAGGCAATGACTTTGCTGGTCTGTGCATCGCCTCCGGTCTGACATTGCAGGTTGGCGTGCCGCCCGCGAACGCCTTTACCCTGCCGGATGTGCCGGATGTCGGCGTCGTCGTGGCGCTGGCCGAAGGCAAGAAGTGCGAGCGCTGCTGGCAGGTGTTGCCGGAAGTCGGCCGCCACGCCGACCACCCCATGCTCTGCGAGCGTTGCCACGACTTCATGACCAATCCTGCCAGCGCGGCGGCCTGAAATGGCGTTGCCGCGTCCGCGCTCGTCCCGTCTGACTGTCCTCGCGGGTGCCTGCGCCGTGCTGGCGCTCGTGCTCGACCAGCTCAGCAAGGCGTGGATTCTGGCCGTCATGCAGCCGCCGCATAGCATGCCGGTGCTGCCGCCCGTGCTGTCCTTCGATCTGGTCTGGAACCGGGGTGTGACTTTCGGTCTTTTGTCGAGCCATGCCGAGTTTCTGCCCTATGCCTGGGCGGCGCTTGCCTCGCTGATTGTCGGGATTCTGCTGCGCTGGCTCTGGAAGGTCGAGCAACTGCTGGTCGCTATTCCTATTGGTATGATCATCGGCGGTGCGATCGGCAATGTCATCGACCGTTTCCGCTTCGGCGCGGTGGTCGATTTCATCCATGTCACCGGCTATCCGTGGGTCTTCAACGTTGCGGATAGCGCCGTGGTTGTCGGCGTCGCGCTGCTGATTTGGGATTCCTTCAAAAAGCCGGGGCCGGAACAGGTCCGCAATTGACTTTTGGGGGGCGAGCGCCAACAATGCCTCACCCGCTATTCTTATCATTTCCCGGAGGGCGCATGGTGCGCAAATGGTCTCTTCTTCTCGTTCCGTTCCTCTTGGCCGCCTGCAGCGACGCACGTGAGGCACTGGGGTTGAACCGCGCGATGCCGGATGAGTCGGTGGTGGTAGACCGCGCGCCGCTCGTCGTGCCGCCGGACTTCAGCTTGCGCCCGCCGCAACCCGGCGCCCCGCGCCCGCAGGAAACCGCCGCGACCGTGCAGGCCGAAACGGCGGTGCTGGGCGAGAGCGCCCCGGCCACTGCCACGCCGTCCGCCCCGACCAATCTTGAGCAGCAGGTGCTCATGACAGCGGGCGCCGACAAGAGCAGCAAGGAAATCCGCAAGATTGTCGATCAGGAATCGGCCAATGATGTCGGCGGCAGCCGTCATCTCGTCGATGATTTGCTGTGGTGGCGCAAGCAGGATGCCGCGGCCAATGCCAGCGTCGTCGACGCGGCGGCGGAAGCCACCCGGCTGCGCAACAATCAGGCCGTCGGCAAGGCCGCCAATGCCGGACCCACGCCGACCATCGAGAAGCGCAAATCGGGCTGGCTCGGCCTGTAATCGCTGCGATTAAAATAGGTGGATGATGCTCGTACTGCCCGGCCGTTCCGGCTTTTGCCGCCTCTTTTTCGTCTGTTGCCTGCTGTTCGCGACCGCGGCGGCCGCCAAGGTCTATGATCCGACAACCTTCACCCTGAGCAACGGGCTCGAAATTGTCGTGGTGCCCAACCACCGCGCGCCGGTCGTGCATCAGATGCTGTGGTATCGCGTTGGTGCGGTCGATGAGATGCCGGGCAAATCCGGCCTCGCGCATTATCTTGAACATCTGATGTTCAAGGGCACGGATAGCGTCGCGCCCGGCGCCTACAGCAAGCAGATCGCCGCCGTCGGCGGGCATGATAATGCCTTTACCTCATATTACTACACGGCTTATTTCGCGACCGCGCCTGTCGATTTCTTGCCGCAGCTGATGCAGCTTGAAGCCGACCGCATGCAAAATTTGCATATCACCGAGGAGCAGGCGAAGCCGGAGCTCGATGTCGTGCTGGCCGAGCGCCGCCAGCGCACCGATGATGACCCCGGCGGCCGCTTCGCCGAGAAAATGAACAAGACGATTTATGGCACGGAATATCCGCTCGGCCGCCCGGTCATTGGCTGGCGCGACGAAGTCGCGGCCATGACGGTTGCGGACGCGCAGGCATTTTATCGGCGCTGGTATGCGCCGAACAATGCCGTGCTGATCGTGAGCGGCGATGTCACGCCAGAGCGCGTGCTGCAACTGGCGCAGGCCAATTTCGGCGATATCCCCGCCAAAACCCTCCCGGATCGCATCGACAGCCGCGACCTCTATCATCCGCATGACAAGCCGGAGTCGCTGTTCGTGCAGGACCCGGATGTGCAGCAGGTCAATATCCAGCGCCATTATCAGGCACCGACCTATCAGAATGCGCTCGGCAACGAAGCCTATGCGCTGGAGGTTCTGGCGCAGATCATCGATGGCGGCGCGGTCGGGCGGCTCTACCGTTCGCTGGTGATGGACAAGAAGGTGGCCACCGAGACTGGCGCTGATTATGACGCGCTGGGCCGCGAGAAGGGCAGCTTCGTCATCGCGCTCGCCTTGCCGCCCAAGGGCAATGCGGGCAAGGCCGTTGCGGCGCTCGACACGTTGATCGCGCGCCTCGTCAAGCGCGGCGTGACCCAGGCGGAGGTTGATCTCGCCGTCAAGCGCCTGCGCGAACAGGCGATTTTCACGCGCGACCACCTGATGACGGCAGGCTATGCCTTCGGGCAGCATCTGTCGCTTGGCCTGCCGGTCGCGTCGGTCGAAGACTGGCCGGACAAAATCGCCGCCGTGACGGTCGACGACGTGAACGCTGCCGCACGCGCCTTGTTCAGCAGCAACGATGTCGTGACGGGCTACCTGCTGCCCGATGGCAAGAACCCAACTGGCAAAGTCGGCAAGATCACCGCACCGCAGGGAGATATCCGCTGATGTTCCGCATGCTGTCGCGCTTCGCGTTTTCCCTGTTGCTCGTGCTGCTGACGCTCCCGGCGCTGGCGCTGCCGGTGCAGGAAGTGATGAGTTCGAAAGGCATCCGTGCCTGGCTGGTGCAGGATCACAGCACGCCTATCCTCGCGCTGCAATTCGCTTTCCGCGGCGGTGTGGAGCAGGACCCGGTGGACAAACAGGGGTTAAGCGTTCTGTTTGCTGACGCGTTGACCGAGGGGGCCGCAGCGCGTGACGCGAAAGCCTATCAGCAGGCGCTGGCGGAACATGGTCTGAGCTTCGGGCTCGATGCCGGGCGCGATGCCATCGCCGGCAGCCTCTATGGTTTGACGGCGGAGCTGCCGACGGCGGCGGAGCTGGCGCATGACGCCCTGACCGCGCCGCGTTTCGATGCCGACGCCGTCAGCCGTCTTAAGCAGCGTCAGGCGGGCGCGATCGAAGCGCGTCTCGCCGACCCGGAATGGCAGGCGCGCCGCGCGCTCTACGCCACGGTCTATGCCGGGCATCCTTATTCCTACCGTTCGCTCGGTAGCGCTGCGAGCCTCAAGCATATTGATGTCGAGGATTTGCGCGGTGAGCTGAAGCGCCGCCTGGCGCGCGACAATCTGCTTGTGTCGGTTGTCGGTGATATCACGCCGGATGCGTTGGCGGAGTTGCTTGACAAGATTTTCGGGGATCTGCCCGAACATGCCGCGCTGAACCCGATCAAGGACATCGCCGTGCCGAGCCAGCCGACCAGCCAGCATCTGCAGCAGGAGGGCGGGCAATCTTATCTGCTGTTCGTCGCGCCGGGCATCAAGCGCGACGATGCCGATTGGCATGCCGCGAGCCTGCTCAATTACATCCTCGGCGGCGGCGGGTTTGAATCGCGGCTGATGGAAGAAGTGCGCAACAAGCGCGGCCTGACCTATGGCATCGATACATCGCTGGCGGCCATGCGCTATAGCGGCCTGCTGGTCGGGGAAGCCAAGACCGCGAACGGCAAGGCAGGCGAGGCCTGGGATACGACGAAGCAGGTCTGGCAGAATGTCTATGAGCATGGCGTGACGGAAGCCGAACTCAAGGCGGCGCAGGATTACCTGGTCGGTTCGCTGGCCACCGGCTTCACCTCGTCGGGTGCCATCGCGGGCATGCTGCTGAGCTTGCAGAAGGATAATTTGCCCAAGGATTATCTCGATCAGCGTGCCGATCTGCTGCGTAGCGTGACGGTGGACGATGTCGCGCGCGTCGCGAAGCGTCTGCTCAACCCGGCGCGTCTGTCGCTCGTCGCGGTCGGCGCGCCGGAAGGCATCAAGACGGATAAAGAGGAAGAATTCGTGCATGAGTAATTTGACGCAAAGCCCGGCCTGGCAGCATTTGACTCAGGAAGCCGCGCGGCTCAAAACCGTGACGCTCGCTACGCTCTTCGCCGAGGATGCGCAGCGTTTCACGCGCTTCCAGGCCCGCATGCCCGGCCTCCTGCTCGATTTCTCGAAGCAGCATCTCGATGGTGCGGCGCTGCAGGCCTTGCTGAACCTTGCCGAGCAGCAGGATGTCGCAGGGTGGCGCGCCAAAATGTTCGATGGCGCCGCCATCAACCATACCGAACAGCGCGCCGTGCTGCATACGGCGCTGCGTCGCGCCTTCGACCGGCCTCTGCTCGTGGCGGACCGGGATGTCATGCCGGACGTGCAGGCCGTCCATGCCCGCATGGCGCAGACCGTGCAGGCCGTGCGCTCCGGCGCGTGGCGCGGCGCGACCGGCGAACGCATCACCGATATCGTCAATATCGGCATTGGCGGATCTGACTTCGGGCCGCGCATGGTCGTAACGGCGCTCGAGGATTATCGCGCCGAGCCGCGCGCGCATTTTGTCGCCAATGTCGATGCCGACGAGCTGCAGCGCGTCTTCGCGCGCTGCAATCCGGCGCAGACCCTGTTCGTGATCGTCTCCAAGACCTTCACGACGCAGGAAACCATGCTGAACGCCGCGACTGCGCGGCAATGGCTGGTGGACAAGCTCGGCGCAGCCGCCTTGCCGCGGCATCTGCTCGCGGTTTCGACCAATCTGCCCGCCACCAAGGCCTTCGGCGTGCCGGATGAGAATGTCTTCGGCTTTTGGGATTGGGTCGGCGGGCGTTACAGCCTGTGGTCCGCTGTCGGTCTGTCGATCGCGTTGGCATTGGGCATGGAGCAGTTTGACGGCGTGCGCGCCGGGGCCGCCGCGCTCGACGCGCATTTCCTCAACGCGTCGTTTGCGCAGAACCTGCCGGTGTTGCTGGCGCTGGTCGGACTCTGGAACCGCAATTTCCGCCACTGCCCGGTGCTCGCCGTGCTGCCTTATGCGGAACGGCTGCGTCTGTTCCCGACTTTCCTGCAGCAGCTTGAAATGGAGAGCAACGGCAAATCGGTCAATCGTGCGGGCGAACCGCTTGATTACGCGACGAGCCCGGTTCTGTTCGGTTCCGCCGGCACCGTCGGCCAGCATAGCTATTATCAGATGCTGCATCAGGGCACCGATACCGTGCCTGCCGATTTTATCGGCATCAAGCAGAATGCCTATGATTTGCCGGCGCATGAAGCGGTGCTGCATGCCCATCTGCTTGCCCAGCCCGAGGCACTGCTGCGTGGCCGCTCCGCTGCCGAACTCGCGTCGGTCACCAAAGACCCGACAGTGGTGTCGCATCGCGTCGCGCCGGGCAACCGGCCGAGCACGATGATTTTGCTCGACAAGCTCGACGCCTGGCATCTCGGCCAGCTGACCGCGCTTTATGAGCATAAGGTCTTTGTCCAGAGCGTACTGTGGGATATCAACGCGTTCGACCAATGGGGTGTCGAACTCGGCAAGCAGCTTGCGGGCAGTCTCTATGATGATTTGCGCGCCAAGACGGTGCCGCAGCCGCGCGACGGCTCCACCACTGGCCTGCTGGAGCTGTTGCGCCACGCATGACGATCCGCCTGCTGCCCGATAATCTTGTCAACCAGATCGCGGCAGGCGAGGTGATCGAACGGCCGGCGGCGGTCGTTAAGGAACTGGTCGAAAACGCGCTCGATGCCGGAGCGACCGATATCGCTGTGACCCTGCGCGATGGCGGCCAGTCGCTGATCCTGGTCGTCGATAATGGCGGCGGTATGACGCCGGAGGAATTGCCGCGCGCCATTCTGCGCCACGCCACCTCGAAATTGCCCGATGATGATTTGCTTGCCGTCGCTACGCTCGGTTTTCGCGGCGAGGCCTTGCCCTCCATCGGCGCGGTCGCGCGTCTGACAATCAGCAGTCGTACGGCGGCGGCCGAAGAAGGCGCGAAACTGCACGTCGCGGGCGGCGTCGTTGGCGCGGTGCAACCGGTGCCGCTCGCGCTTGGTACGCGGGTTGAAGTCAGCGATCTGTTTTATGCCACGCCTGCGCGGCTCAAATTCCTCAAGACGCCGCGTGCCGAAGGCGACTATGCCCGCGAAGTGGTAGAGCGGTTGGCGTTGAGCCGACCGGATGTCGCCTTCAGCCTGACGGAAGAGGGGCGGCGGCCCTTGCGTTTCGCCGTGCCGCTGGCCGCGCCCGATGCCATTCTGCACGAGCGTCTGGCTGCGATCATCGGCGACGATTTCTTGCCGAGCGCCGTGCCGGTCATGCTGACGCAGGACGATGTGCGCATCACCGGCATGATCGGACTGCCAACCTACAACCGCCCGACGACGCAGAAGCAATATCTTTTCGTCAATGGCCGTCCGGTTAAGGACAAGCTGTTGCTCGCCGCGCTACGCGGCGGCTATGGTGATTTGTTGCCCGGCGGGCGCCATCCGGTCGTGGCGCTGTTCATCGCGCTGCCGTCGCAGGATGTCGATGTCAATGTCCACCCCGCCAAGGCCGAGGTGCGCTTCCGCGATGCCGCGCGGATCCGTGGTCTGGTCGTGAGCGCCATCCGCCATGCCTTGCAGGGCGCGGCGCAGCAGGCGACGCCCGCGCTGGCTACCCATGCGCTCGCCGCGCTCGCAGGTTTCGGCGCGAACCCGCTGCCCGCCATGCCCTCAGCGCTGCCTTTCATGGGCGGGATGCGCGAACATCGGCCTTATGGCGCCTTGCCGCAGACCGCCTACGCCACGAACGAAAATCTGGCCCACTATGGGCTGAGCGCCCCGCCCGCCGCGCGCGCGGAGCCTGTGCCGGTAGCTGGCGTCTCTTACCGGCTCGGCGCGGCGCGCGCCCAGCTGCATGGCACTTATATCGTCGCCCAGACTGCCGATAGTCTGGTGATTGTCGACCAGCACGCCGCCCACGAACGTATCGTCCATGAGCAGATGAAGACGACGCTGGGGCTGGAAGGCGAGGGGCAAGTCAAGCGCCAGATATTGTTATTGCCGGAGATTGTTGAGCTGGGCGAGGTCGCGGCGGATCGTTTGCTCGCCCATGCCGAGAGCTTTGCCCGGCTTGGGCTGGGCATCGAACCTTTCGGCGCAGGCACTGTGCTGGTGCGCGAGATTCCGGCGCTGCTCGGCCAGACTGATGTGCCCGGGCTGATCCGCGATCTTGCCGACGAGGTCGCCGCTTTCGACAATTCGCGTGGTCTGCGTGAGCGGCTCGAGCATATTTGCGCGACCATGGCCTGCCACGGCTCGGTGCGGGCTGGACGGATCTTGAACGCCGAGGAAATGAACGCGCTGCTGCGTCAGATGGAGGCGACGCCGAACAGCGGCCAGTGCAACCACGGCCGCCCGACTTATATCGAGCTCAAATTGAGCGATCTTGAGAAGCTGTTCGAACGCCGCTAGTTTTTCTTTTACCCGCGCTGGCCTGCTCCTGGACATCGCGCAAGGCGCGCCGCAGCCGCAGCCGGAAGGCGCGCGTCTTGCCGAGCAGGATCTCTAGTTCAAGCAACTGGCACAACATATTGAAATCGACGGACGGATGCGGAGCGGGATTCGTGAACCGGAAAGTCGTGCTGGCTTTCTTGACGCGGCGTCCCATTCCAGGCCCCATGTTTGCTGACCATGTCAGCAATAATATGGGATAAATCCCATATCAAGGGGAAAAATCCCACATATTTTGGGTAAGTTCTAGCGAATATATTTTTGTAAAAATTGCCGCGCCGCCTGCATCTGCGCTGCCGTCAACTCGTCGAGCGATTGGATATCGAATTGCACGAACAAGGCCTGCTCGATGCTGGCGCTGTCGGCCAGTCCCTGCTTGGCGGCGTAGCTGATGAGCGCGCGCAGCTCCGTCTTTTCATAACGGTTGAGCGGACGATAATGTTCGGCGGCGAGCAGGCTGCCGCTGCCTGCGGTGGCGGCGCTGAGCAGCGCGACAAGCGCCATCGTTTTTAGGGAATAAGTTTGGGAAGACGGCGGCTGTTGCTGAATGATGCTGCGGGCCAGCGTCACGATCTTATCGCTGCGGTCGTCATGGTCCATAATCGCGTCCTGCGTAATATGTATTTATAAATATGTTGTCTGTATAGCACGAACCGGCGAAAATAATAATATTCCCGGTTGTGTCGTGCGCGTGGGGCTCTGGCCGTCAGGCCCGCCGGGCCCTGTCATTTGCAGGGTTTTCGCTCTGCAGCGATGCATAGGACACGAGTGTCCGCACTTGCTTGTCGATGGACTGGATCGAGGCGGCCGGGTCGTCGATCAGGATCTGCTGATACAGCGTCGTCGCCATCCGGGCCAGCTCCTTGGCGCTGAGCTTGCGCTCCATATCCTCGGCGGTTTCCTGCAGCCGGGCGATAATTTCGGTTAACAGTTCGATCCGGTCGCCCTCCGCCACGGTACCGTTATGCAACTCGTGCCGCATCGCGGCATCGCCCATGATATAAGCGGGCGTGGTGTCGAGCACGCGGGCGATAGCCTGCAAAGTGTCGTAACGCGGATAGCGCGCCCGGCCGGAAAGCATGTCGCGGACGGCCGTCGGGTTGAGCCCGGCGAGCAGCGACAATTGGCGGGGGTTCATCTCGCGCTCTTCCAGCAATTGCTGTAGATTATGCAGCCATGCTGGCTGTTTCGGAGTGGTTTTGCGCGCGCTCATGGACTGGATTTATCCCGCCGTGCGCGCCAATACAAGGGATTTTTCCTTAACGCGGTCTTTTGGACCATGTCACCCAGCCGCGTACTTCAAAAAGCTGCGTTAAGCCCATGAACACCAAGCAAGCGACCAGGAGTCCGCCGATCATGTCGCTCGCATAATGGGCCGTGACGATGACACGGCTGGCCGCGCCGAGCCCGGCAAGCGGCAGCAGGAACAGCCGTGCGCGCGGCCAGACCGCCCCGACGCCGAGCGCAAGCGACAGCATCGTGGCGCTATGGCCTGACGGAAAAGACCACCAGCGCGATTTGAAGGCGAAGGCGGTAAATTGGTTAAAGATATTTTCCTCCAGCAGCAGCACGGGCCGGGGCCGCCCGACAATGATCTTGATGATATCGACGGCCAGGCCGGAGAACGCGATATTGGCGAAAATGAACAGCGTGATGAAGAAATGCCGCCGCCACCGCGGCTTTTCCGCGGGCCGTAGCCGCTGCAGCGCCAGCATCAGCGTGCCATAAACCGCAAGCGGGTAGAGATACCACATGCTTTTGCCGATATCGGTCATTGCTTGAAATGGCGCGATGACCGCCGGGAAGTCGCGCTTCAGCGCGCCGCAGGCGAGTGCTACGTCGCGATCAAGCCAAAACATGCTGCACGGGATGGCGATCAGCATGAGGCCGAGCGCCAGGCGCTGACGGATTACGGGTGGACGTTGCTGTACAAGGGCGGAAGAGGGGGCCGGGTTTGCCATAGGGCTTCATAACCTTCTGCGGGCGCAAAACGGCTGGGCAGCGCCTGCCGGTAAAATTGATATGTCTGCCAGCCGCCACCATTATAATTGAAGCCTGCAGCCTGTCCTGTCTTTTCGACCGGCGTGGTCAGAGCGGCCAGTTCGGCAAAGAAGATTGCTTCCTGCCCGTCGCGGACAACGGCCACGGTGCAGGGATCTTGCTGCAAAAGCTGTGCGGTATAGGGGCCGCCATTCGCGAACAGCGTATCGGTTCCGGCCAGAAAGACGAGCGATGGTTCGTTATAGCCGTTGGTCACGAGCCTGCTCATGAAGCTGCAACGCCGGTCGGTAAAATATGTCGTTGCGATTTGCGGGCTGAGCCAGAAACCGGCGCTGCCGGGGAGAACAGCCCCGAACAGTGCCAGCAGCAGCAGACTGCCGCCGCCAAAGCCGCAGGCGGCACTGGTCACCGGTTGATGCCAGTAGAGCCGGGCCTGCCGCCATGCCAGCGCGATCGCGCCAACCGCCGCAGGCAGGGCGAGCTGGAGCAGGGCGCCGAGGTACAAGGCGGCTGCGGCTGTCACGAGCGCAAGCAATATCAAGGCGCTGGCCTGCGCCCATACGGCAAAACGCCAGAACCGGTTGTCCGGCAGTTTCGTGCTGCTGGTCAGCAGCAAAGCGGCGAGCAGCGCCAGCGCCGGATAGGCGGGCAGCACATAATGCGGCAGCTTGGTCGCGATCAGCTCATACAATACCCAGAGCGGGATGAGCCAGGCGAACGCGAAGCGCTGCAACGGCTCCTGCCGTGCGCGCCAGCCCTGTCGCAGTCCGGCGAGCAGCAGCGTGATCTGCGGCAGAAAGAACACGAACAGCAGCAGGCTGTGATAACCCGGCGGCAGCCAGCCGCGATCCTGCCCCGCGAAAATCTTGCCGAACAGATCGTGGCTGACGGATTCGCCATAGAACTTCCCGCCGCTGGTCAGGCCGATGCTGATGAGCCACGGCAGCACCAGCGCGGCGCATAGGGCGGAGCCGCCCAAAGGCCTGAGCCGCTGGAGCCAGCCGGCCTGCCGGTCGGCGAATGCGAGCGCGCCGACGGTCAACAGACTCACGAGCGGCCCGATGGGCCCCTTGATGAGAATGGCGCC
>JBDHTV010000039.1:0-11042 GCA_039808825.1 Bdellovibrionales bacterium
GCGGCGATCAGGATGCCGAGCGCGCTGCCGCAAATGGTGCCGGTCACGCCGATGCTGGCGCCGGAGAGGAAGAAAATGCGCAATACCGTGCCCTTGCTTGCCCCCATAGTACGCAGAATGGCGATATCGCTACCCTTGTCCTTGACCAGCATGAACATGCTGGAAATGACATTAAAAGCCGCAACCAGGATGATCAGTGTCAAAATCAGGAACATGACGTTGCGCTCGACCTTAAGCGTGTTCAAGAATGCCTCATGCCGGTTTTGCCAATCCTGCACGCGACTTGTCGGCCCGCCGGCGGCCTTCACCGCTTCGGTATAGTCGCCGACCTTCATTTGATCAGCGACGAAAATCTCGATGGAACTCACCGCGTTCTCCATGCGGTAAAACACCTGTGCGGCGGGCATGGGCATGAAAACGAAGCTGCTGTCATATTCATACATGCCGATATCGAAGATGGCGACGATCGGATAGGCCTTGTAGCGCGGCACCGTGCCAAAGGCGCTCGAGCGGCTCTGCGCCGAAACGAGTGTCAGGCTGTCGCCGACCTTGAGCCCCAGGCTATCCGCCATGCGGATACCGACGGCGATGCCGTCATCCTTGAAATTCTGCAGAGAACCGGAGCGGATATGGCTGGCAATGGTGGTGCGGGCGAGTATATCATCCTGCTTCATGCCGCGTATCATGATACCGCGCGCGGTATTGTTGATCGTAATCAGCCCCTGCCCTTCGATAATCGGCGTCGCAAGCTTAATGCCCGGCACGGCGCGCACGCGTTCCAGCTTCGCATCGTAATCATAAAGCGGTCCGGCATAGGCCGAGAGATACATATGGCCGTTGATGCCGAGGATGCGGGTGAACAATTCCTGCCGGAAGCCGTTCATCACCGCCATGACGACGATAAGTGTCGCCACGCCGAGCGCGATGCCCAGCAGCGAAAACCAGGTGATGAGCGAGATGAAGCCTTCGGCACGGCGGGCGCGCAGATAGCGCCAGCCGACCATGCGTTCAAAAGGGGAGAAAATCATCATTGGGCCAATCTGTGGGTCTTCGCCGCAAACGTACGGCGACGGGTTATTCGGATTTGTCGGAGGACTTCATGTTCTGGGCGCAGAGCGCCAGCAGTTCATTATCGTGCTCGGGCGCCATCGGCTGGCCGTTGAAGGTCAGGATGCCGCCCGTCACGCTGACTGTGCCGAGATTGATGCGGCTCAGTTCGAACGTATCATAAGGTGCGCTCTGGTTCGGCAGCCAATGTGCCAACGCCGGCGCAATCTCGACCGTAATCGTTTCCGGCAGCTTGAGCTGATTGTCATCCGCCGGTAAATCGGCGGGCGCGACCGCGCGGCCTTCGACATCGACGCCCGGCTTGTAATCGGCGCTGTCGCGCAGCTCTTCCTGCATCAGATAGGTACAGGCCTGACGGCTGATGGTAATCTCGGGCACAGGCGGAATGCGCGGCGGTACATAAGGGCAGTTGCCCGCGCAGGCCAACGCCGGGCTAAAGCCGAGCAGCGCAGCCGCGGTGAGCAATGTCCGCCTCATTCCGCTACCGCCTTGCGCGCCTGCTGCAGCTTGGCCAACACGGCCTGATTGTCGGCAAGACGCTGGCGCTGTTCCTCCACCACTTCCGGCGGCGCTTTGGCGACGAAATCATCATTGGCGAGTTTCTGCGCCAGCTTGGCGATCTCCTGCTGCAGCTTCTGGCTTTCCTTATCGAGCCGGGCACGTTCTTGCGCCAAATCGATGATCGCAGCCAGCGGCAGAAAGACGGTCATTTCATTGAGCACGATCTGCGCGGCCTGCTGCGGTGGCGTGTTGATCGCCTCAATACGATCAACACGCGCCAACCGCTTGATGGTTGCATCATGCGTCTTGAGGCGCCGTTGCGTCGCGGACGCTGCATCCTTGACCTGCAACGCAATCGCAGCGCTGGCTGGCACGTTGAGTTCGTTACGCACGGCACGGATTTCGGTAATCAGGCGGATGAGCCAGTCGATCTCCTGCGCAGCGGCAGTATCGCCAGACTCAACCGGCTGCCATTGCTCCAGCATCAGCATCTTGCCCGGTGCGGCGTTCAGCCCTTCATACAACTCCTCCGTAATGAACGGCATGACCGGATGCAGCAATTTGAGCATCTGTGCCAGCACCCAGGCGGCGGTGGCGCGGGTTTCCGGCTGGCCCTCCGCCCCTTCGGTCTGCAGCACCGGCTTGGAGAGCTCGACATACCAGTCGCAGAAATCGTTCCAGACGAATTGATAGAGCGTTTGCGCGATCAGATCGAAACGGTGGTCGGTATAATGCTGCGCCAGTTGCTGCTGCACTTGCGCGACGCGCCCGACAATCCAGCGATTGATGGTGAGCTGCACCGTATCGGGCTTGAAGGCGGGGTCAAAGGCGCAGCCATTCATCTGGCAGAAGCGCGCGGCGTTCCACAGCTTGGTCGCGAAATTGCGATAGCCTTCGATCCGCGCGGGCGACAAACGGATGTCACGCCCCGGCGTCGAAAGCGCCGTCAGCGCAAAGCGCAGCGCATCGCAGCCATACTGATCAATCATATTCAGCGGGTCGATGACATTGCCCTTGGTCTTGGACATCTTCTGGCCTTTTTCATCGCGCACCAGCGCATGAATATAGACCTTGCGGAAGGGTACATCCTGCATGAAATGCATGCCCATCATCATCATACGGGCGACCCAGAAGAAGATGATGTCGAAACCCGTGACCAACACATCGGTCGGGTAATAGCGCTGCAGTTCTGGCGTTTGCTGCGGCCAGCCGAGCGTTGAGAACGGCCAAAGCGCCGAAGAGAACCAGGTGTCGAGCACGTCTTCGTCGCGATACAAGTAATAGTGCTTTGTTTCACCAGCATCCGGTGTCTCGAGCGCCTTTTTCCATGCGGTGTCTTTATCGACAACCGCTACCGGCATCTGTGCATGTTCACACGCTAGCGATGAGGCTTCTGCTTCGGTCTCAGCAACAAAAGTTTTTTCTTCAATCTTGCCGTCGACGTTTACTTTAAGACCATACCATGCCGGAATCTGGTGGCCCCACCAGAGCTGGCGGCTCACGCACCAAGGCTCAATATCACGCAGCCAGGCGTAATAAGTATTCGTCCATTGCTCGGGCACGAATTGCGTGCGTCCGGTTTCAACCGCGGCCAGCGCCTGCTTGGCAAGTTCGCCGGCATTGACATACCACTGCTCAGAAAGCCACGGCTCGATCACCACGCCGGAACGGTCACCATGCGGCACCACATGGGTGATTGGTTCAATCTTCTCAACCAGTCCCAGCGCATCCAGATCGGCAATCACGCGCTTGCGCGCCTCGAAACGGTCGAGCCCCTGATATTGCTTGGGACAGTTCTCGTTGAGCCGAGCGTGCTGATCGAACAAATTGATCAGGCCGCCATTGATCTGGCGCGTGAAATAGTCCTTGTGACGGTGACGCTGCCAGACTTCAAAGTCGTTGAAGTCATGCGCTGCCGTAATTTTCACCGCACCGCTACCTTTTTCCGGGTCCGGATATTCATCCGCGATCACCGGGATCAGGCGCTCGACCAGCGGCAAGCGCACGAACTTGCCGACGAGATGCTTGTAGCGTTCATCGTCCGGATGCACGGCGACGGCGCCGTCGCCGAGCATCGTTTCCGGGCGCGTCGTGGCGATACAGAGATATTGCGTCGGGTCATCGGCCAACGGATAGCGGAAGTGCCACATATGGCCCTTCACTTCCTTCTGCTCCACTTCCAGATCGGAAATGGCGGTCAGCATCTTGGGATCCCAATTGACCAGACGCTTGTCCTTATAAAGGAGCTTTTGCTTGTAAAGCTCGACAAAGACCTTGTTCACGGCCTTGTTGAGCCCCTCATCCATCGTGAAGCGTTCGCGTGCCCAATCCGGCGACGCACCAAGGCGGCGCAGCTGGCGCGTAATTGTGCCGCCGGATTCCGCCTTCCATTCCCAGACTTTTTCCAGGAACTTGGCGCGCCCAAGCTGCTGACGCGAGGTCTGGCGCTCGGCAAGCTGGCGCTCGACGACCATCTGCGTCGCGATGCCGGCGTGGTCGGTACCCGGCTGCCACAGCACGTCGCGGCCATTCATACGGTGATAGCGCACCAGCACGTCCTGCAAGGTGAAGGTCAGGGCATGGCCCATATGCAGACTGCCCGTCACGTTGGGCGGCGGGATCATAATCGTATAGGGCTTTTTGTCCGACTGCGGGTTGCAGGCAAAAGCGCCGCTCTGTTCCCAGCGGGGATAATGCTTCGCCTCGGTCGCGGCGGGGTCATAGGTTTTTTCAATCGCCATAATCTTTACTCAATACATCAGCTTGGACGGGTATCCGCTTTTTCTTTCAATACATAATCCACCAAATGGCCTAGGGCGCGCAAGTAGGGGATTTCCAGCCGCCGCAGCAGCCAGGCGACGGCAAAAGTGGCAATAAATGATGTCAGGATTATGAGGCTGACATTGCCGCCATTGAGCCCGCCATGCCCGGCAAACCAGACGATCAGCCCCGAAGTTAACGAAATCAGCACCGCGAAATGCATGACATAAATCGGAAATGACAAATCCCCCAGCCAGCGCGACAGCCGGCTCCGGAAAAAGGCCAGATATGCAGGCGTGGCATAAAAAACAAAAACCCAAGCACTCGCATGCAACAAATCGCCTTGTGCCGGTAGCCGTGTGGGCGGCAAGAGCAGCCCGGCGAGCAAGAGACAAAAACTAACCGGCCAGGCACAGCACCGCCAAATCTCTGAATGATGCCATTTACCAAACCAGCCTGTGTGACGCGCGTAGCCATAGAGCGCACCGACGAAAAAGCCAGCAGAATTCGGCACAAAAATCATCAACGCCAAAATCAGAAAACCCAGAACCCACGGGATTGATACCAAACTTCGGGATAAGAATAGAAAAAGGAAAATGAGCGCCGAGCCGGCTAGCTCGATCGACATCGTCCATAAAAACGGATTGTAGGATACCGCCACCGCGTCGGCGATATAAACTTGAACGAAGCTGTAATGCAGCATAGCCCAAAAATCGGGGGAAAAAGGCAAAACAGCTCCAAGCCATTCTTCGCGCCTGATCAGACCAGATGCCTGCGCGTGATGGTCATTGCCTGTTACCATAAGCGCAAAAACGCATAAGCATGAGCAGAAAATAGGCATTGTTAGTCGCGGATATCGCTTTAGCAATAACCGAGCCACGACATTTTTATCCTTGCTGCTGAAGTAGCCGGCGGACAATGCGTCACCGGACAAAATGAAAAAAATCTGTACCGCCAGCACCCCATCAACCAGCAAAAAATGCGGCGCGAAAAATTCTGGAAACAGTTTGATAAATGGAAAGAAAGCAAAATGGTAAATCAAAACAATAAATGCCGCCCACCCACGAATACCGTCTATTTCATGCAAGCGATGAGGCGTCCCCTGCAACATCATTGCCGCCCCCCTAAGACAACATCCGTAAGGCGGCGCAATAGTGCCAGATATCTCCGCTCCAGGACGTGCAAGAACGCCGCCATCATAAAGCTGGCCATTATGCTTGCCACGATCACCCCAGCAATTGCGCTGTGCGTAAGCAATGCCCGTTTATCCAACACAACAATCAAAAATGACGACAAGGACACAATGACCGCAAAATGAATCGCATACAGAGCATAAGACAACTGCCCTAAAATTCTTGAAAGTCCTGAACTAAAAAAACGACGCAAATATTGGCAAGCATATATCAGAAAGACAAAGAAAGCCGCCTGAACGACATTAAATTGTGGCGAATACCACAGGCTAGCCGGAGTGAACAGACTGCAATAAACGAAGATGAAGAACGCTATAAATAGCGCAATTTGCCAATCCGCTTTCCGGTAAAGCCATTCAAATAATCCGTCCTGGCGCCACATACCGAAGAGCACACCAATGAAAAAATTGGCGTAGTGCGGAAGAAATAGAAAACTGAAAAAAATAATCACAGCTAAAATCGCGCGCGGATGCCGCAGCGCGGCATGCATATAGATGTAGAGAAAAACAGCAAGTGACCCAACAAATTCGATTGCCAAGGTCCAGAAAATTGGGTTGTAAGCAACTTTAACGGAATCATCGAGGAAGACACGCCCGAATGCATAGTACAGCATTTGTAGAAAATCGGGCTGAAATGGCAGTACCGCACCAAGCCAGCTTTCTCTTTTAACAATTACGGCGGCTGCCTGATGGTAGTCCCACCCCAGAACCATGACGGCCCATACGCTAAAGCTTGCAAAAGCAATTGGCATAACAAGCCGGAAATAGCGTTTGACTAATAGCTTATCGACACAAAGTAATGATCCGGTTCTCAAATAGGCTGAAGAAAGTGCGTCGCCGGACAATATGAAAAAGATTTCGACCGCCAATCGACCATTGAACAACAAAAAATTTGGAAAATTCACATATGGGAAGATATTATGAAAGAGATCAAAGCAGACATGCGCTAACAATACAACCAACGCAGCCCAACCGCGAATGCCATCGATTTCATGTAATCGCCGATCTATCGTCTCGACCATCATCGATCGGCCTGCGTACGCTGATTATTTTCTGCTTTGTCTTTAAGAATGAAATCCACCAAATGGCCTAGGGCACGCAAGTAGGGGATTTCCAGCCGCCGCAGCAGCCAGGCGACGGCAAAAGTGGCAATAAATGATGTCAGGATTATGAGGCTGACATTGCCGCCATTGAGCCCGCCATGCCCGGCAAACCAGACGATCAGCCCCGAAGTTAACGAAATCAGCACCGCGAAATGCATGACATAAATCGGAAATGACAAATCCCCCAGCCAGCGCGACAGCCGGTTCCGGAAAAAGGCCAATAGCCAACGGTTGCAATACACCAGGCCAATGAACAAAACGGCCAGCAGCACCTGCAATTGCAGCAAAGACTTCGGGAGATATTCGGTCAGCAACGCTAGCCACAACAGCGCCAGCAGCGAGCCGAACTGCAGAAGCTTCGCGCTATGCAAGCATGCGAAACGCCCGGTCTGACGCCAATGCCCAAAGAGCATGCCGATGAAAAAACCGGCAAAATCCGGCACGAAACAGAAGGCCAGCGCCGCCAGAATTCCCGTCAGCATTTCCGCGTGCCGCAAGCGCGGAAAGAGATACAACAGTAGAAAGACCGCCAGCGAGCCTTTGAACTCGACATTCATCGTCCACAAAAACGGGTGGTAGACGAGTGGCGACTCCGGCGGCAGCAGATAGACTTGCACAAAACTATAGAGCAGAACGAGATCGAGACTATAACCCGGCGTCGCGCCCACTGTGTCGGGATGCTGGATCATCGGCCCGGCGCTCTGCAGGAAATTCAGCCCCAGCAAGTTCAGCCCATAAACCGCAAGGCAGGAACAAACAATGGGCATGGTCAGGCGCGGATAGCGCTTGAGCAGCAGTCGATCGATCTGCTGCCGGTCGCCGGTGCGGAAAAACGCTGATGATAACGCGTCGCCCGAAAGAACGAAGAAGATCTGCACCGCGAGCGTGCCGTTCATCAGCAAAAATGCCGGATGGTCAAGCACCGGAAAGAGCTTGGCGAAGGGCCAAACAAAATGCTGCACCAGCACGATGCAGGCAGCCCAGCCACGGATGCCATCGATTTCAGTAAGCCGTTCGGGGAGTCGTGCGGGTGCTGCTCCCGTGGCGGCAGTCATCGTGCAGCTTAGCTATGGCGGCGGGCGATACGCTCGATCTCGCTTTGCACGAGGCGTTCAACCGTGCCGGGCAAATTCTGATCAAGCCATTCCTTGAGCAACGGGCGCATAATCTCCGTCACGAGATTTTCCAGCGTCTGCTGACCGTTGCCGATCTCGACATGCGGTTCCAACGATACGCGCTGCTTTTCCAACTGTTCGGCCAATTGCGAAAAAGACGTCGCGGCAACGGTGCCGGCAATTTCAGAAACCAGCGCCTCAGGCGCGGGTTCAGACATTTTCGGTTCTTCGGGCGGCGCTTGCTCCACCACAGGTTCCTCCACAGGCTCAGGCATGGGCGGAGGAGCTGCAGCGGCCACCTCTTCTATCACGGGTTCAACAACAGGTTCAGGCTCGGGCACAGGCGGTTCGGATGCCGGAACCGCCTCTTCTTCAACAATATCGGTCAGCTCGATAATATCTTCGGCCGGCTGGGTCGGAGGACCCTCGCTTGCGATGATCTTGCGAATGGAGGCAAGAATCTCCTCCATTGTCGGTTCTGACTGCTCCGCTGCTTCAGCCGCCATTATCGAATCGCCATCGTTAGAGAATGATGAGCGAGTTTAACGCCTTACCGAAGCTTTGCAACGCCATTGTTCAGCAGACGAAACGGTCTATTCTTCCGCATCACCGCTGCCAACGCCAATCCATTTGCCCGCGACATTGTCATAGTGCTTTTCCGGGTCATAGACATTTGTCACAGGCAGTTGCAAATCCGTCACTGTCAGCTTGCCGACGGCGCTCAGGACCTGATAGGCGGCGACAACGGCATCATGCTCGGCAGAAACCAGGCTGACCTGCGCGTTCAGATATTCCTGTTCTGCGTTCAGCACATCGAGCGTGGTGCGTGTGCCAACCTTGGCCTCTTGCTGCGTACCTTCGAGCGCGATGGCGTTGGCCTTGACGGCGGAGCGCCGCGACTCAATCGCAGCGACCGCAGCCTTGTGCTGCTGCCAGGCCTGAATGGCCGATTCATGCGCGCGCAGCTTCGTTTCCTCAAATTCAAGCTGGCGCTGACTGCGCGTCTGCTTCGCCTGGCGCGTCGCGGCATATTCGGCCCCGCCCTGATAGAGCGGAATGGTGGCGCGCAGCCCGATGCTCAGGCTGTCGGTGCGGCCAGCGAGCAGGCTGCTCTGGCTATAATCACGGTTCGCCGAACCGATCAGGCTGATTTCCGGCAACAGTTTGGCGAGGTTGGTATCGACATCCTTGTCGGCCTGCTCGAACGCATAGTTTGCGGCGATGACGTCTGGGTTGACGGACTCCGCCTGGCTGATGACTTCGTCGATACCTGCGGGCAGCTTGGGCAGCTTCTCCGGCTGCTTGACGTCATTCGGCTCGTCGCCAATCACACGGCGATAATTGGCCTTGGAAGCGGCCAGCGTGCCTTCGGCCTGAATGCGTTCCGCCGTCGCGCCCGCGAGGCGTGATTCCGCCTGGCTCACATCGGTACGGGTAATTTCGCCGACACGGAAGCGGTCGCGCGCGGCATCGAGCTGGCGCTTCAGCACCTGCTCGTTATTCTGTTGCAGCTTCAACACCGACTGGTCGCGCACGACATTCATATAGGCCGAAACGGCGTCCAGGAGCAGCGACTGTTCCTGCGAAGTCAGGCTCGCCCGCGCGGCATCGACCGCACGCTTGGCGGATTGGATCGCGGTGAAGGTTTGCAGCCGCAAGACGGGCTGGCTCAGCTGCAGCCCCAGACCGCGCGGATGCATCGAGCTTTCCGTGCCGCCATAAACCTGCTGGCTGTAATTATAATCCGCGGTGCCGTTCAGGCTCGGCTTCCAGCCGGCATTGGCCTGCGCCACCTGCTCATCGACCGCGCGCACGGCGGCCTGCCGCGCCTGCAGGCGCGGGCTGGTGGTGTAGGATTTGGCCAATGCCTCGTCGAGCGTTTCGGCATGGGCGGCACCCGCCATCGTCGCCAGGATGGTTCCGGTCAGAAGAGTGGCGCGGAAAAAATTCTTCATTTCAATACCTCTGCATTGCGGGATCAATCTGGACCGCCCAGGCGTCGATGCCGCCTGAGAGATTGGTGGCGTCAAAGCCCTGTTCGCGCAGCCACTGCACGGCGCGCGCGCTGCGGCCGCCATGATGGCAATAGACGACGATGGGCTGATCGTGCGGCAACTCCGCCGCACGCTGGACAAGCTGACCAAGCGGAATATGGACATTGCTGGGCAACTGGCAAATTTCACGCTCGCTTTCCTCACGCACATCGAGCAACACCGGCGGCTCGGATAGCGTCAGCATCGCCTGTAACTGAATCACGGTCAGTTGGGGCGCGGCGTTGTGGCTGGGGCTGGGTTGCATCATATGGGCTCAGAATGTGAAAGATGGGCGCGGCGCCATGCCGGGCAGATAGGGCGTTTGCGCGTCGAACAGCACGCTCACGGCGAGTACACCGCCGGTCTTGGTATAAAGCCGGGCAACACCCGTCTGGGCCACGCCGTTATCGGCGCGGACGATGACCAGCAGGCGACCGCCTTCAGCAAGCTGCGCACCCCAGGCGGCAGGCACATCGGCCACGGCGCCGCTCACGAGAATAACGTCATAGGGCCCCTGCTCCGGCAAGCCGCGCTCCAGCGGCGCGGCGGTCAGCGAAGCCCGCAAGTCCAGCTGGCGCAGATTGGCAGCGGCGGCGGCAAGCAAGGCCGAGTCTGTGTCGATGGCCGAGACATAATCGGACAAATTGGCGAGCAAGGCCGTGCCATAGCCGGTGCCGCAAGCGATTTCCAGCACATGGTCGCCGCGCATGATTGCAGCGGTCTGCACCATCCGCGCGAGCAACATCGGCTCCATCAAATAGCGCCCGGGCGCGACCTGAATATCTTCGTCGATATAGCTGATATCGGCGGCAAGCGGCGGCACGAACAGCTCACGCGGCAGCTGCTCCATGACGCATAAGATCCCCTCATCGGTGATCTTGTTGGGCCGCAACTGGCTTTCAACCATATTGCGGCGCTGGGCGGCGAAATCAGTCTGCATCGCGGACATCTGAAGAAATTTTCTTTCTCGAATTATCGTACACACACGAATCAACAGGCCAAAACCTGCGATTGGTCAGGAAGATAGGGCGGCTCAAGGCATATTTCCAGCTTTAAAGCCATTATCTTGTGCAAATTACGGCAAAAATGTTAACAGTGCGCCTGTTTGCAACAGTATCAGGCAGGCCACTATTATGCAGCTCACCTTGCTGAAAGGTAAATTGCACCGCGCGACCGTCACCGCGGCCAACAAGGACTATATGGGTTCGGTCGCCATCGACAGCGATTTGATCGCCGCCGCCGGTTTTCTTAACCATGAGCAGGTCGATATTTA
>JBDHTV010000040.1:0-11038 GCA_039808825.1 Bdellovibrionales bacterium
TGTCGCTGCTCTACCGGCTGCCGCCGGAGCGCTGCCGTTTCATCATGATCGACCCCAAGATGCTTGAACTCTCGGTTTATGAGGGCATTCCGCATCTGCTGGCCCCGGTCGTGACCGAACCCAAAAAGGCCATTGTCGCCCTCAAATGGACGGTACGCGAGATGGAAGAGCGCTATCGCGCCATGTCCAAACTCGGCGTCCGCAATATCGACGGCTATAACCAGCGGCTCAAGCAGGCGCGCGAGCGCGGCGAAGACCTAACCCGGCAGGTGCAAACCGGCTTTGATCCGGAAACCGGCAAACCGGTGTTCGAAGAACAGCCGATGGATTTGACCGATCTGCCCTATATCGTCGTCATCGTCGACGAAATGGCCGATCTGATGCTCGTCGCGGGCAAGGATATCGAAGTTGCGGTGCAACGCCTGGCGCAGATGGCGCGCGCCGCCGGGATCCACATCATCATGGCGACGCAACGCCCATCGGTCGACGTCATCACCGGTACGATCAAGGCGAACTTCCCGACCCGCATCAGCTTCCAGGTCACATCCAAAATCGACAGTCGTACCATTCTCGGCGAGATGGGCGCGGAACAGCTGCTCGGCCAGGGCGACATGCTCTATATGGCAGGCGGCGGACGGATTACGCGCGTGCACGGCCCCTTCGTGCGCGACAGCGAAGTCGAGGGCATCGTCGGCTTCCTGCGTGAACAGGGCTCGCCCGATTATCTCGAGGAAGTCACCGAAGAGCCGCCGGAGCTGGGTGAACTCGGCGGTATGGACGGCGGCGAAGGCAATGAAACCGGCAATGCGCTTTACGATATGGCAGTCGATATCGTCCAGCGTGAGGGGAAGGCTTCCACCAGCTTCCTGCAGCGGCAGCTTAAAATCGGTTACAACCGCGCCGCCGACTTGATCGACCGCATGGAAAAGGAAGGCGTGGTCAGCCAGGCCAACCATGTCGGCAAGCGCGAAGTCTTTAACCACCGCTCATAATCCGGCCCGGTTGTGTAAAACCGGCAAGAAATGCCACCTGAACGCAGCACCATTGCAGCGTTAACCATAGACGAAATTGCAGCGTTCTGTTGCTTTGGCCCGTATTTTACGGGAAAATGCCACGCTCTGTTTCGTTTCGATTCGCAGCATCTTAGGTTTTCAGGCGTGCAGGTATCATGGACAGACCAGTGACGAGCAGTATTCCCGATTCCGCGCCGGAACCGTCGCGGCGTAACATGTTCCTGCCGCTGGTAGTCGCCACGCTGGTGCTCCTAGCTTTCGCCGCGATTTACATCAGCTACTTCCTGACCGTCTCGACGCCCGCGTTGACCCTGCTGTGGATTACGCTGCTGAGCCTCGGCTTGACCGCGACCGTCTCTTATGTGCTGTGGCGGCAGATGCAGCGCGATTATGCCGAGCCGCTCAACCTGCTCATTCAGAGCATCGAAAATATGGCTGGCAACCATGCCGACGTGCCGGTCTGGGGGCTGGAGCGTCCCGACGCGGTCGGCGCGGCGGCGCGGGCGGCGGAAAAGGCGCGCAAGCTTTGGACCAGTACAGCCGATATTATTATTGAAACGCCCAACGGCCCCATGCCGCTGCGTCTGAATGGCGAGGCCGCGCCGCTCTTCGCGCGGCTGCAGCAGCAGATCGAAGGAGCCGTCGGCCATATCGGCCGCGCCGCGAACCAGTTGCAAGCCGGGGTCGACGCCAACCAGGCGGGGGTGCGCGGCTTTGCCGAACAGCTGCATCTGACGCTGCGCCAGCTGACCGACGAAGCTACGCTAAGCAAGGAAAAACTGGCCCTGCTCTATAGCGATGCCGCAGCGACCTCAAATCGTCTGCAGCTCACGCATGAAACGACGACGAGCCAGCTCGCGCGCCTGTTGCCGCAGCTCGAACAACGCGCCGACGGGCTCAATGAAATCGTGCGCCTCACCGGCCAGCAGGCCGCCACCACGCTGCAACAGCTCCAGCATTCAAGTAACCTGCTGCGCGAAGCCACGCAGCATAATCAGGCCATCGGCCAGAAATTCGCCAGCGAAGCCGATGATCTGTCTCAACGGCTCTTCGCCGCCGTTAATCTGCTGCGCAACAGCGGCGGCATCCTGTCGGAAACCAACGACATGGCCCGCGCGCGACTGGAAGCGATTGTCGGTACGATGACGGAAGCCGAGCAGGCGTTGATCCAGGCGCTCGACAGCACGCGCAACCGCATCTCGCTGACGGCGGATATGGCGGACATGATCGCCGATCTTTCCGTCCGCACCGAAAACAACGCCAGCATGATGGCGAATGCGGTCGACGGTCTGTTGCAGCATAATGCCAATCTGAGCCAGCAGGTTGATGTCAGCGGCCAGCGCCTCGACAGCATGTTGAGCAATGTCGACAGCCTGCAGCAGAAATTTGCCAGCGCTGTCGCCACCGTCGCGGAGCGCAGCGAACAGATCGAACAGGTGCTGCGCCATCTGCATGGCCAGCATGAACGATTGATGAGTGAGTTGCAGCGTTCCGGCGGCGACAGTGCCAGCAGCCTCGGCAAGCTCGCGACGGAAAGCGAGCAGTTGATTGCCCGCATCGAAGCGCAGCTGGCGCTCGCCGGAGCGATCGCCGACACGGAACTGCGCCGTCTTGGCGATGCCACCGCCGCCGCCGCGGAAAGCGCGCAGGTCGCCAGCAACCAGCTCACCCAGGCGACGCAGATGCTGCTGGAAGGCGGCACGCGCGTCGAGACCGTCGCGGGCGGCATGGCCGGTCAGCTGGCACGCCTCGACCGTGAAATCGGCAGTTCGCTCGAAAGCGTAATGGCCCGCACCGACAAGCTTGCGATGCAGAATGAGCAGCGCCTCGATCAAGTTTATAGCCGCGTCGAGGAGATGTCGCAGCGCCTGGCAGCACTCGGCCAGCTCACCAACACCATGTCGATGGTCGCGAACCAGCTGGCGCAACTGATCCCGCAGCTCGGCAACGGCACGAGCGAGGAAGATGTCGCGGAACTGCGGCAGGATATGTACGCCGTCGTGAAAGACCTGCTCGAATGGCAAAAAACCATCAACGCCACGCTCAATAACCTGCCGCTGCATCTGCAACAGGAGCTTGGCGAAAATCTCGACCAGAATCTCGTCATGCTGCGCGGGCAGATGGAAGCAACACGGCAGGATATGCTCGCCGCGATGTCGGAAGAGCAGCACGGCTTTGGTCGCAAGCTCGAAGAGCTGGAGGAGGTCGCCGGTTTCGTGGCCGATAACGTCACCGCGCCCAAACCCGATGCCGGACAGCTCGCCGCCGCATTGCGCGGCATCGTAACCGCCTTGAGCCAGATCAACAGCCAGTTGCACAGCTTCGATCAGCGCCTGCCCGGCTTGCCGGAATATAGCGGCGAAACCGAACATGTGAAGGTCGATCAGGCGTTGAATGCCGTAACCGATATTTTCTCGTCGCTGCGCGACCGTGGCGACGATGTGATTAATCGCCTCAACGATATGGCGCGCCATCTGCAAAGCGCGGCTGACAAGATCCAGAAAGAAAACAACTAGGCAGCAGGCAGGACGGAAATAAAAAAGGGCCGGTCTGACGACCGGCCCTTGAGTTTTTGCGATACAGCTTCTTATTCCTTGGCCGGGTCCGGCGGCAGCGCATCCGGCAGCTTGCCTCCGTCTTCCCTGCCCCCATCTTCCTTGCCCGCGCCGCCATTCTTGAACCCTTCATTCTTAAAATTGCGCAGATTGGGCGCCTTGATGCCGGTGTCTTTCATCAAGAGCTGCATGAGATGAATCCGCTCTTCCGGCGGTTCCTTGCTCAGGATCTTGACGAACCCGTCCTGCAGGATAATCACAACCTTATCCATCGCTGCGCGCTGTTCCGCGAGCTTCGCGCGCAGCGCCGCCTCGTCGAGTTGCGGCTGCAACAGGATCTGTTTGATGGCCTCACGATTGTCCTGCACCGTATCATGCGCCTGCCGCAGTTCGTCGCGATGCGCGCGTAGCTCCTGCTTGATCGATTGCCGCAGCTCGGGTGGAATCTTCGCTGCCAGTTTGAGCACCTTCTCGACCAGCGGCCGGTTATCGGTTTTGCCCGTCACGACCGGCGCGAGCAGAACGCCCGCCGCTATGCAATTAAGCCCCAGCGATACGAGCAGCACGACCAGCAAGGTTTTCGGTTTAGCCAATAAATTCATCATGTCCTCCCTGCTCTTTGCCCGCCGTTAGAGCAAACCGAAACTATCCATCGCCGCGAACGCGTCGATTGAGTCGCTGGCGTCGAGCGAACCGAGCATAACGCCGCACATCAAAGCCCCGGCAAACGCAGCGAGGCTGCCGACCCGGCCGAAACGGCCCAGCATACTCCACAGAACGGCAAGGCTTGTTTGCGCATAACGCTCGGGCACCGCGAAGAGTTTGCCCCACAAATCAGCCGGCACCGGTTCTTCCGGCAGCCCGCGCAACAGGCGCTGCAATGCTTGTGCCTCGGTAAAGGCGGCAAGGAACTGCGAGTCACGCATCGCCTTGTCCTGCGCTGTGGCGCGCAATGCTTCTGGCCAGTTGGCGAGATCGGCGCCGTAGCGATCAAGCGCCGCGAGCATGGCGTCCTGCGATGATTCAACTTGCTGCATGGCGTCCCTTTCCTTCCAGCCCCAATTTGGGCGCTAACAAAGTCCGTAACTTGCGGCGCCCGCGCGCCAGCAAGGATTCGAGGGCATCGACACTGAGCCCCATATTCTGCGCCGCCGCCGCCTGCCCCATGCCGCGATATTCCACCAGCAGCAGAGCAGCCCTTTGACGCGGCGGCAGCAGTAGGATTGCCTCGCGCACAGCTTGTTGTTCTTCCTGCTGCGCCAAGCGCGCCGCCGCGTCGGGAGCCGTGTCAGCCCACTCTTCAGAAACGGCCCCGCCGTGCCATTTCCGTCGCCGCAAATGGTCGAGGCACGCATTGACCGTCACGCGGTCGAGCCAGGCCTTGAAATGGCCGCGCTCCGGCTTCCAGGCATCCGGCCTTTGCCACAGCCGCAGACAGACGTCCTGTGCGATTTCCTCGGCCTCGCCGGTCGGGCCGCACATATGGCGCGCGATACTATAGATATGACCGGCATAGCGCCGGACAAGGATGGTATAGGCATCCCGATCCCCTGCACCGATCCGCGCCATCAACTGGCTGGCGTCGTCCGATGCGGGGGTTGGGCTGGTCATGCTCTGGCAACCAGACGCTTAGTGGTGACGGCGGTGATGGCCCGCTGCCACTGGCGTCTTGAAGTTAGCCGCACCGCTTCTGGCCGGACTGGCACTATTCAAACGGAAATCGCGAGTCGCCTTGCGGTCCACGCCTTTACCGTTCTGCCCCGTATAGGTCTTGTCCGAACTCCAGCTATGGGTATTGCGGTCATATTGGCCGACGCCCTGCATGGTCTGGGTACGCCCGGCAAAGCCGGTGCGGGTCTTGTTGTTGGTGAAGGTGCCCGCCTGCTTATCGACCTGGCCAGAACCAATTGTCGTCGCCGTCTTGCCGTTCGGGGCCGTGGCCGTGCGCTGGCTGCTGGTCGCACCGGTCGCCGGGTCGTAGGTGCCCGTGCTATGCACTGTGCCGGTCTTGCCGTCGGCGCCCGTCACCGTCTTGTCATGTGTCACGGTATGCGTATCGCGGTCATAGGTCGTCGTGCCTTCGCTGGTCACAGTCTTGCCGTTCGGGCCGGTATAGGTCTTGTCGGTCGTGACCGTATGCGTGTCCTTGTCGTAATGCGATGTGCCGTCCATCGTCGCTGTTTTGCCGTTAGGGCCGGTATAGGTCTTTTCGCCGGAGAGCGTCTTGGTCTCCTTGTCATAGCTGCCGGAGCCGACCACGGTCGCGGTTTTGCCGTTCGGCCCTGTGATCGTCTTGTCGCTGGTGATCGCACCCGTAGCCGGGTCATAGGTGGCAGAAGCGGCGGAAGTCGCGGTCTTGCCGTTCGGGCCGGTCGCCGTCTTGTCATAGGTCGCGGTATGAGTGTCCGGATCGTAGCTGCCGGAACCCTGCACCGTTACATCCTTGCCGCCCGGACCAGTCCAGACGATAGAGCTTTCGGCGGAAGCGCCGCTGCTCAGTAAGACCAATGCCAAAGCTGTCGCGATAAGTTTTTGTTTACCAAACATTTTATCCCCCATGAAGCGCGTTGCGATGCATGTGATACGGCAGGACGGGCCGATTCCGTCGCCCGAACAGGCCAACAATCTGCCAAGACTTGGATTATTAAGTATTAACGTCTATATTAAGAGGGTCAGGCAACTGACTATGGCGATAAACGCCTTGTGGAATAGACGGAGCGGACCCGGGGGCGGTACCCGGCGCCTCCACCAAAGCCTCGCATAGCGCGGCGCTTTGGCGGGGGCGAAACAGGATCGACGCACGCAGTAAAGACATGGTTTTTGCCCGGCATGATTCCGCCGTTATCGGGTCAATCCTACAAGTGCCAACGACAATGTTGACACTCGTGAAGTTGCGATGGCTGCCTAATCTCCGCGTTGCGGATGATTAGCAGTTTGTAGCTACACGCGGCCCGGGGGGAGCCGGGCAACAGAATCCCCCCACTGCCCTTTTCCAGCGCAGTTGCCCGGCCAAGACGATACGGCTAGTTTGGGCCGCAATGTATCGTCTGGATTTTCAGGACACCATGCTCAAAAAGTTGGCTGTATCAGCACTCTTGCTTGCCCTCATCTCTGTGCCGGCCTTGGCCGAAGAGGCCGCGCCGCAAAAGATTTTCTACAAGACACCACAATCCGTCTCTTCGCCGGAAGTCAACGCGGCGATGAACGCAGTATACAAGGCACGCGGCGATGAGGAACGGGACGCCGCGATTGCGGCCGTTCAGAAGCTGGTCGATGGCGGGAATGCTCAAGCTGCATTTCGTCTTGGCCGCTATCTGCATCTTGAGACCCGACGCAGCGATTATGCCCGCGCCATGCAACTTTATCAGTTCGCCGCCGGCAAAGGCGATGCCTGGGCCATCAACAATATCGGTCTGCTTTATGAGGATGGTCAGGGCGTCAGCCAGGATCTCGGTAAAGCTGTGACGCTGTTTCAGAGCGCCGCTGAGAAGCAGCATTATCACGGCTTCAACAACATGGCCCGTCTTTACCTGCTCGGCAAAGGCGTAACGCGCGATCCGGACAAGGCCTATGAATGGCTGCAGAAAGGCTGCGCCCTGAAGCTGCCCGAAGTCTGCCGCGAGGCCTACGATATTTACGACGAGGGCCGCTACACGGCCCCCACAGACAAGACCAAAGCGTTCGGATTCGCCGTTAAGGCCGCGGCGTTGGGCGATACGGACTATCAATATAATCTCGCGTTGCATTATCGGCGCGGCGAAGGCACGCCCATGGACGTGAAGAAAAGCGCGGAAATTCTCATACCGCTCGCGGCACAGCATCATACACAAGCCATGAGCGCGCTTGGTTCAGCCTATCTTGAGGGGCTGGGCGTAGCGGAAGACCAGTCGAAGGGCATCGCCCTGCTGGAAGAGGCGGCCGCACGCGGTTATTGCAACGCCAGCCTGAAGCTGGGCCGTCTTTATGCCGGTGACGTCAAGCGCAAGGACACCGCCAAAGCCCTGCAATATTTTGAAAAAGCCTACGAAGATTGTGATGATGAGATGGAAGCCGGCGATCTGAGCTTCGTCGGGCGGAGTTATCTGGCTGGCCAGACTGTACCGCAAGATTGCGCAAAGGCGCTGAATTTTTTCAAAGCCGCCGAAGAATATAATTACAGAAGCGCCGAGGCCTATAACGATCTTGCCAATTATTATTATCAGGGCTGCGGCGGCTTTCCGTCCGACAAGAACGTATCGTTCAAATATCTGCTGGTGGCAGCCAAGCTGAACGATAAGATGGCACAAGGCACGGTCAGCAGCCTGTTGCGGCATGAAGTCAATGGCCGGGCTGCCGATCCTGTCAAGGCCGATGCCTGGGCATTGGTAAGCCTTGAACAGCAGGAAGGGGCATTACCGGCGGAGGCTACCGGGCGCGTACTGGCGGACAAACCGGAAGCTTACCGCAAACAGGTCATGGACCATGTCGCGGAGATAAAAGCATTTATTGCGCAATCCAGGCAGCCTCAGAAAGAAGGCGGTATCTTGTATGACAGCCAGCGCTTTTAATCTGCGCTAGGCAGGCACCGGCTGGTCGAGCCGCTGGCTCAGATGCTTCTCCGCCCAATAGACATGCTCGACCACGCGCCCGTCAGCGCCGCGTTGCAAGATGCCGCCCGCAGAAGCAAAAGCCTCGTTGGAGCCATGCACGATTGGCACATCGCGGATCGGCATCACCGCCGCACGTTTTTCGCATAAGGCTTGCCAAGCCGCTGGATACTGCTTCGCCCATTCATCCGGTGTCATCGCCATCATCACGCTCCCACGCTCTTATCAAATCACGCAAAACCATATCGTTCAGAAAAGGTGACATCACCTCTCCCGGTCAGAAATGTCTGCTCGGTTCATAGTGCCCTCACACGGGCGTGTCGTTTCAGCCGCTGAACGCGGCGGCGCTCAACAGCGCCAGCAATGAACGGCGCTGCCAGAAACGGTGAGCGCGGGAAAATAAGCTCTATGTGGAAGATCGCGTCGGCGCGGGAGAGTAGCCGCCAAGCTATGCGCTGGAGATGCTTTGAGCGCAGCGGCGCGCCGCATTTCTAAATTTCGCGTACCAGACAAACCGAAAAGCATTTCCAAATGGCATCATAAAGCCGGCGAGTCTGTCAAGAACTTCCGGCCTTATGGGCACTGAAAAATCAACCCGCCTTGGTGAGGGCTTGGGCCAGATCGTCACGCAGATCGACAAAATCCTCGATCCCAACCGAAATACGGATGAGCCCGTCGTCAATGCCCGTCTTGGCGCGCACTTCCGCCGGTATGCTGGCATGGGTCATCGTCGCCGGGTGCTCGATCAGGCTCTCGATCCCGCCCAGACTCTCCGCCAGGGTGAAGAGCTGCAGTGGCTTGAGAAATTCGAGCGCCGCATGTTGCCCGCCCTTGAGCACAATGCTGATCATGCCGCCGAAGGCGCGCATTTGCTTGACCGCCAGCGCATGCTGCGGGTGGCTTTTGAGCCCAGGGTAAATCACCTTCGCGACTTGCGGCTGCGCCTCCAGCCATTCGGCCAGGCGCAGCGCATTCTCGCAATGGCGCTGCACGCGGATGCCAAGCGTCTTGACCCCGCGGTGGATCAGGAAACTATCGAACGGCCCAGCAATGCTGCCGATAGCGTTCTGCAGGAAACCAAGCTTATCGCCCAGCTCTTTGTCACCCGCAACGACCACACCGCCAATCACATCGGAGTGACCGGCGAGATACTTCGTCGCCGAATGCAGCACGATATCGACCCCGAGCTTGAGCGGCTGTTGCACCCACGGCGACGCGAAGGTATTATCCACCACCGTGAGCAGCTTGTGCTTCCTGGCTTCCGTCACCACCGCCGCGATATCGATCAGCTTGAGCAACGGGTTGGTCGGTGTCTCGATCCAGATCATGCGCGTATTGGATTGCACCGCCTTTGCGATATTGGCGGGGTTGCTGAGGTCAACGTAAGTAATCTGCAGATTGGTCGAGCGCCGCCGCACCCGTTCGAACAACCGATAGGTACCGCCGTAAATATCATCGGTCGCGATGATGTGCGCGCCGCTATCGAGCAATTCCAGCACCGTGCTCGCCGCGGCCAGGCCGGACGAGAACGCATAGCCATGCGTGCCGGCCTCCAGCGCCGCCACGGCGCGTTCCAGCGCGAAACGCGTCGGGTTCTGGCTGCGGCCATAATCAAGCCCCTTATTCACGCCCGGCGCATCCTGCACATAGGTCGATGTCGCATAAATCGGCGTGATGACAGCGCCGGTCGCAGGCTCGGCAAATTGCCCGGCATGGATGGCTTGCGTATCGAACCCACGCACCAGCGGTTTATCGGCTTCGAGCGCGAAATGCGGATATAAATTCTTCGTCATGATCAGCCTCTCCCGGTACGTTTGCGCAAATGATTGAGAAAATCGATAGGCGTAATCAAGCCCAGAAACTGCTCATCTTCATAAATACAACCGACATAGCCGCGCGCGAACAGGTCGAGCAGCGCCGTCAGCGGCTGATTGGCCTGCAGCGTGATGAGCTTCTGCGTCATCACCTTGCCGACCGGAATGGCGAACCCCTTCTCGTTGCCGGTCACGGCCAGCAGAATATCCGTCTCGTCCATCAGCCCGACTAGCTTGCCGTCTTGCAAGACCGGCAGTTGCGAGACATCGAACATCTTCATCTTGGCGTAGGCACGCTGCAGCGTGTCTTCCGGGGCAATCGAGATAAGCTGCCCGCGCAAAAACGGCCGCGCGATCAGATCGCGCATGTCATGCGTCGCCGGACGTTCGGCGAGTCCCTGGTCGTCTAGCCAATATTCGTTATAGATTTTTGACAGATATTTATTACCGCTGTCGCATACCAGCGTCACGACCCGTTTGGGCTCCGTTTGCGCCCGACAATACCGCAACGCAGCCGCAATGAGCGTGCCGGAGGAAGAGCCGCACAACACGCCTTCCTGTTGCAACACTTGCCGCGCCGTGGCGATGCTTTCCCCGTCCGTGATCGTATAGGCGTGTTTGACGAGTCCGAGATCGCAGATCGCGGGCACGAAATCCTCGCCGATGCCTTCGACGAGCCAACTTCCCGCCTCGATCATCACGCCATGTTCGACCAGCGGCGCGAGCACGGAGCCTTTGGGGTCGGCCAGCACCATCGCAGTCTGCGGCGAAACGCGGGCGAAATAGCGCCCCAATCCCGTCAGCGTGCCACCGGAACCAACACCGCAAACCACGGCATCGATGCGCCCCTCCATCTGCGCCCAGATCTCGGGCCCCGTGGTGCGTTCATGCGTCAGCGGGTTGGCCGGATTCTCGAACTGGTTGACATAAAACGCGCCCGGGATTTCCGCCGCCAGCCGCTTGGCATAGTCCTGATAATAATCCGAATGACCTTTATTAACGTCGGAGCGGGTCATCACCACCTCCGCTCCCAACGCGCGCAGGTGGAACACCTTTTCCTGGCTCATTTT
>JBDHTV010000041.1:0-10990 GCA_039808825.1 Bdellovibrionales bacterium
CGGCGCGACGCAGGCGAGCCGTGCCGTCATCTGCGCACCGTTCGAGATGCCCGTCGCATAGACGCGACGCCGGTCAACGGGCGCGCGCTGCGCGACATCGGCAACGACGGCGCGGATGAACTGCTCATCCTTATCGTCATGTCCCATAAATTGCCATTTCGGCTTACGGCCTTCGCCATAGGGATAGGCGACGATGAAACGTTGCTCCTCAGCGAGCGCCGAGAACCCGCTCAACGCTTCCTGCTGCGCCGGGTTGGAACCGAAGCCATGCAGCGCAACGATGAGCGGCAGCGGCGTTGTGCCTGCATTGGACGGCACATGCAGCAGATAGCGCCGTTCGCCATCCGGCTGGCTCAGGGTGATATAGCGACTGCCCGGCGCGACCTGCTCCGGGTCATGCCTGCTTTCCGCCAGCGGCGACGCGGCATCGTCCTGCACCCCAACACGGTCGCGAATCCGGTCGCGCAGCCCGAAGGCGCTGGCATCGGTGAAACACCAGCCGCAGCATAACACCGCAACGAGCAGGCTCGTTCTGCGCATAATCCCTCGCTGAACCATTGTTAGAGAACGGCTCTGTCCGATGATTCCGTCACAATATGTGGAAGCGCGGGAAAAAGCTATCAGGCCGCTTGCAGCGCAACCGCTCGGCTTTTAAGCAGCGCCCGTCGGCTGTTGCTGGATTTTCTGCTTCTGCACCGCCGTCTTGCCGCGCAGCTTGAGCCCTGACGGGTCCGCAGCCCGGGCGCGGCGAATAGCCAGCGCCGCATCGCGCGCGCCTTGCAGCAGCGTACCGCCCGGATCGATAAAGGCGCGATTGCCGCCGCCGACAAAGACATAACGGCTGATGCCGGCAAAGGTCGTGCTGCCGGTTTCGCCCTCTTCGCCGGTGATGGCGGTGCGCGCAACGGCTTCAATCTCGCCAGGGCCGATATAGGTGGAACCGAGCTTGTCCAACAGGGCTACAGGGATTTCGTCACTCACGGCACGCAGCAATGCTGCTTTTGCTAAGGCCATGTGCGCTTACCCTCCTGCGGCTTCAAGCCCTTCATAATATTTGCCGTTGCGGTATTTGACGAAACTGGTGTCGTAACCGTCAACCGGCTTTTGGCCATCCATGCGGATGAGCAGTATCTTGCCCGTACGCATCAGATAATAATGGATTTCTTCATTCGCTTCCCAATCTATGGGGAAGTCCGTGCCGGTGTCAAACATGATCTTGACCCGCTTGCTGTCGACATCATAGGCGACCCAAACCGGAACGGCCTCGAACGGCTCATCGTGAACCATACAGACCCTGCCTTTGCCGTTGATGACCAGACCGATATTCAAGCGACCCTCACGCTCACAACAGACGATACGCCACGGATGGAAAATGTGCTGGCGTGTCCGTATGTTGTCAACCAGTTGTCGTTAATAATGCGTGAAGAGCAGCGGCTCCGTCGCGCAATTTTACTAAAATTGCGCGATTTTTCCGGAAGCGTGACGTTTTTCAGGCCTGCCGTCGCGCCTGCAGCGCCGCCGTCAGCGTACCGTCATCGAGGTAATCGAGCTGGCCGCCGACCGGCAGGCCATGCGCGAGACGGCTGACCTGCACCGGCAGATTGCCGAGCCGCTCGGCGACATAATGCGCCGTGGTCTGGCCATCGACCGTGGCGTTGAGCGCCAGGATAACTTCGTTGACTCCACCTTCCGCCACGCGCGCGCCGAGCTGACCGATCCGCAGATCGTCGGGCCGCACGCCGTCGAGCGCCGAGAGCGTGCCGCCGAGCACATGATAGAGTCCGCGAAACGCCTGACTCCGCTCGATCGCCCACAAATCAGCGACATCCTCGACCACGCAGATGCGGCCGCGATCGCGCCGCGGGTCGGTGCAGACGGTGCAGGGATCCATGACATCGAGATTGCCGCAGACCGAACAGAACTGCATCTGCGCCGCCGTCTGCTGCAACGCGTCGATCAGGGGCAGCAGCAGCCCTTCGCGCTTCTTGAGCAGATGGAGCACGACGCGGCGCGCCGAACGCGGCCCCAGCCCCGGCAGCTTGGCCAGCAATTGCGTCAAACGATCAAGCGGCGTAATGGGCATCGCGCTTAAAACGGCATCTTGAAGCCCGGCGGCAGCTTGAGCCCGCCCATGGCTTTTTCCGTCTCGCCTGCAATCATCGCGTCGGCCTTGGTCTTGGCGTCGCGCAGCGCGGTGATGATCATATCCTCGAGCATGTCGATGGCGTTGGGGTCCACCAGCACCGGCGCGATCTTGAGCTTGCGCACCACGCCCTTGCCCGTCATCGTCACCTGCACGAGCGCGTCGCCCGCCTGCCCGCTGATCTCGACCTGCTCGAGCTTGTCCTGCAGCGCGCTCATCTTGCCCTGCATCTCCTGCGCCTGCTTCAACATCTGCATGATATTCGTCATTCGTCCTGCTCCTCACGGCCCGGCAGCGCCGCGGCCTCTTGCATCATGGGTTCGTCACCGTCGTCCGCGGTCTCCGTGACGACAGGGGGGCGGATATTGGCGATTTTCGCGCCCGGAAACAAGGCCAGCGCCCGCTGCACCAGCGGATGCTGGATCACGGCCTCGCGTTCTGCCGCGTCTTTCGCTGCCGCCTGCGCTGCGAGCGTGGGCACGGCGGCTTCACGCGCCAGCGTCACCACCCAGCGCTGCCCCGTCCAGTCGCTGAGGCACTTGCCCACTTTCGCGGCGAGGTCGGGACTCGCCTGCGGCGCGAGACAAACCTCAAGCCGTCCGGGCTCGAACTTCACCGGCTGCGCGAACTGATACAGTTCGCCATACAGCTTCGCTTCCTTCTGCTGCGCGAACAGCGCCACAGCGGCGGCAAAATCCTGCGGCATCGGCGCATAGTCTTGCACCGCGACCGCAACGGTGCTGACAACCGGCGCGGGATTCTGCACCGCGAGCGCAAGATTGCCGCGCGCTACGGGTCCACTACCGCCGCCGCCGCCATGCCCGGCCGGAGCGGCCGCAGTGCTCTGCTCCTGCTGCAATTTGCGCACCAGATCGGCAGGCGGCGGCAAAGCCGCAGCATAAGCGAGGCGAATGAGCACCATCTCCGCGGCCGCGACCGGATTGGTCGCGCGCTGCACTTCTTCCATGCCCTTGAGCAAAATCTGCCAGGCGCGCGTCAGCGCCGGAATTTCGAGCGCGCCCATCGTGCCGACAAATTGTTTTTCCAGCTCCGGCAACGCCGCGCTCTGCGCGAGATCCGGGACCAGCTTGGCGCGGGTAAGCAGATGCACGAGTTCCGCCACATCCTGCAGCACGACCAGCGGATCGGCCCCGTTCTGCTGTAATTCATGATAGCTGCCGACGGCGTCGCGCATTGCGCCGAGCAGCACCTGCTCGGTCAGCGTCATCAGCTGCGCCCGGTCGGCGAGGCCGAGCATGGCGCGCACCTCAGCAACGGTCACTGCATTCTCGCCGCGCGCGATGGCCTGATCGAGCAGGCTCAAACCGTCGCGGACCGAGCCATCCGCCGCGCGCGCGATCAGCGTCAGCGCCTCGGGCTCCGCCGTAGCATCCTCCTGCGCCGCGATGCGCGCGAAATGCTCGGCGAGCAGCGCCGTCTCAACCCGGCGCAGATCGAAACGCTGACAGCGCGACAGCACCGTGACCGGCACCTTGCGAATTTCCGTCGTCGCGAAAATGAATTTGACGTGCGGCGGCGGCTCTTCGAGCGTCTTCAACAAGGCGTTGAAGGCGTTCTTCGACAGCATGTGGACTTCGTCGATGATGTAGATTTTGTACCGTGCATTGACCGGATTGTAGCGCACGCCGTCGATGATCTCGCGGATGTCGTCAACGCCGGTCCGCGAGGCCGCGTCCATCTCGAGCACATCGACATGCCGGTCGGCGGCAATCGCGATGCAGTTGGCACAGACGCCGCACGGCTCGGGCGTCGCCCCACCCTGCCCGTCCGGCCCCAGACAATTGAGCGCGCGCGCGATGATGCGCGCCGTCGTCGTCTTGCCGACCCCGCGCACGCCCGTCAGCATCCAGGCCTGCGCCAGCCGATTGGTGCGGATGGCGTTCGTTAAAGTGCGGACGACGACATCCTGCCCGATCAGTTCGCTGAAATTGCGCGGCCGATATTTACGCGCCAGCACCCGGTAAGCGACGGGCGCTGCAACGGAAGGCGCATCTCCGCCCAGCAGGCTGGGCTGGTCGGCAACCGGTTCTTCCAGGGCAAATAATTCACTCAAAATCGACTCATCCGGGGCAAATCTATGAGCAGAAAGCTATAAGACCCGCCCCAGAGCGGCGCAAGGCAAAAGCCCGGGCAGCGGCCATAACGGAAAATGTCGGGGGAAAAAGCAGGGTGGGAGACTGAACAACGACCCATGGCGGATTTCGTTACGGTTGCTGCCTCTCGGCCCTGGCCGGGTTGGCGAATACCATGTCCATCGCCAGCCTCCCGCCCCCTCTATAACAGAAGCCGGGCAGGCTGTACCAGCCCCCATTTGGCCACGACGGCGTAACCGGTTATTCCCTGATAGAGGCAGCAACTTAGCCCCGTTATGGCTAAAAATGCCAAAAAAACGTTGCAACTATTGGAAAAGCTTCACACTTCGCCCAGCAATGCGCTATTTTGCGCCGCAGAAGATTTTCCGGCTGCCCGCACATACGGGAATCGCCTATTTTATGGCTGCGCCGCAAGCCGGAAACAACCGGCCCGGCACGGCATCCGCGAGGAGTACCGCAACGACGATGCAGTGGCCCTGGTCCGATACGGCGAAGAACGCCTTCACGCTGCATATCGGCTGCACCGGGGCCTGGCTGCAGCATCCGCGCTATGCGCCGGAGGGGCTCTTTGCCGCCAAACCCGAACAGGCCGCCGATCTGGCGCAATTGCTGCTGGCCGCGCCGCAATGCCCGCTGACCGTCATCGCGGACGACGCGACACAGGAGCTGCGCTACGATCAGATGCCGCTGTTGCGCGGTATCGACCGGCGCCGTCTCATCGTCCGCCGCGTGCAGCAGCATTATCCCGACGAGCCTTTCGCCGCTTGTATCGCGAGTCAACGTATGGCCGAGCATGAGCGGCTGATGATTTTGCATCTGCCGATCGATGGGGTGACGCCGCGCTGGCTGCGCTGGAGCGCCGCGATGCCCAACCCGCCCGCCGGCACCATCGCGACGACGAAAATCGCCGCCGCGCTGCTGTGGCGGCTGGCAGGCAACGATCTCGCCGAATGGACGCACGGTTTCTTTCTGACCGACGGCGGCTTGCGCCACGTCACCCTGCGCGAAGGCCACCCGTTACTGACCCGCCAGATTCCGTTGCCGAGCCGCACACCGCAGCAGATCGCGGCCACGCTGCAGCAAGCGGTGCAAAGCGCCCAGCTTTATCTCGCGCGCCACGGCTGGCGCGAAGACCAGAGCGAACAGATCATCGGCGTCCTGCCGCCCGATCTGCTGGAAGCGACGCGCCTGCAACTGCCGCCGGCCATGCTGCTGCTTTCGCCCGCCGAAGTGGGGCGCTGGCTGCATCTGCCGGCCGGAACGCCGGACTGGTTGCAGCTCTGCCGGGTCGCCGCCGCGCACTACCGCCCAAGCCTTTACCCGCATTACCTGCCCACCGAGCGCGCTATATTGCAGCAAAACATGATGGCGCGCTGCGGTACCGCCATCGCCGCCAGCCTGCTGCTGCTCGGCTTCGGCCTTGCCGGAAACGAATTCCTCAATGTCCGGCAAGTGCGCGAGCAGCTCGCCGTGGCCACCACTGAAAGCCGCGGCATCCAGCAGGCCGCCATGACCGCGCGCCAGCAGATGGGCGACGTCGCGATCGCCCGCGTCCGCCTGCGGCAGGCGCGCTTGCTGCAGCAAGACAAACACGCGCCGACACCCTGGCCATTCCTGCTCGCGGTCGGCAAGGCGCTGCCAGACCAGATGCGCATCAACCATCTGCATTGGGAACCGCAACCCGACGGCAGCGTCAAGGCCGCGCTCAAGCTGCGCGTGCTGAACGCCGCAGGCAACAAGGACGCCGTGCAGCAGGAAGCGTTGCTGCGCTACGCCGATTTCACTAGCGGGCTGGTCCGCTTCATGCCGACGCTCGAGATTAAAACCACCCAGATGCCTTACGCGCTCGGGCCGCATGAGACCTTCAACGACCCCAGTATGCTGCAGACCGTGGCGGTTGGGGAGGCGAACGCCGAGCTTGAGGTGCGGATGCCATGAACTACGAGCGGCACAAGATTTGGCTGATTATGCTCGGCGTCGCCGCGCTGCTGTTTGGCGGCGTCTGGCCCTATCTGTCGGCACAGAAGAGCGCGACGCAGGCGGAACTCGCCGCGCTGCGGCAGCAGAACGCCACGGCGCTGCTCGAAGCGCGCAGCCTGCAGCGCGATGTCGCGGAAGAAACGGCACTGCGCCACGAGCTCGGCGACAAGACGTTCAACGCGCTGTTCGCGCCGCCGCCGCGCGCCCAGCTTGTCGCGGCGCTACGGCAGATGGGGCTCGCTACCGGACTGCACGATTTTGCCCTGACGATGGATCAGGCGACCTGGCTCACGCCGGAAAGCAAGGCGGCCGATCCCGCCGAAAACCTCACCGCGACCGCGTTGCATATCAAGGCCACCGCGCCCGACGACCGCAGCATTTACAGTTTCGCGGCGCAGGCGCTCGAACAGCTGCCCGGTTATCTCAAGCTCGACCGGCTGACCGTCACGCGTCAGGCCGGCACCCCCGCCAACCCGGTCATCGTGCAGGGCGAGCTGGATTTACGCTGGCTGTCGCTGAACGAAGATCTGCTCTTCGCGCGCAAACAGCCATGAGCCGCGCGCTGATCCTTGCGCTGAGCCTGTTGGTCGCGCCGCAGCCTGTCATCGCCGCTGATCTGCCGCCCTCGCTCTTTTTGACCGAGCAGGAACAAAAGCACGACACGCCACCGACGCCGACCGGCGGCCAGACCACGCTCGACGCTCTGGTTTATTATGACCCCAATCACTGGCAACTCTGGCTCAACGGCGAATCCTTCACGCCGGACAGCAAGCGCGCCGATACCCATATCCTCGCCGTCACGGCGCAAAGCGTCAAACTACGCCTGCAGCGCGATACGCGCAGCATTGAAATTACGCTCGCGCCGCACCAGACCTACGACTGGAGCAGCGGCAAGATTTTCGAAGGCCATCCCTGAGCGCTTAAGCGGCCTGCCGTGCCGGACCACGCCCGAACCAAGCCGCCCAGCGCCCGCTATGAGGCAAGACGGACGCGCTATCGGCGATCGCCTGCCGCATATGATGAGGCTGCACGCAGGGCTGCTGCGCGCTATAGGCCGCAAGCATGGCTTTATCGGCAAGCAGGTTGATGAGCCGTGGCAAGCCGCCGCTGCGCTGCGCCAGCAACTGCAGCGCACCCGGCATGAACAGCTCCTGGCCGCGATAAGTCCGGGCACAACGTTGCAGCCGGAACCCGACATAACAACCGGTGAGCGCTGCCGGCAAAGACTGGGTCGTGAAATGGAAGCCGATGCGCTGCGCGATCTGCCGCAGCGCCACGCTCTGCAGCAGCGTATCGAGTTCAGCCTGTCCGAACAGCACGATTTGCAACAGCTTCTCCGTCCCGGTCTCGAGGTTGGAGAGCAGCCGGATCAGCTCCAGCCCGCTGGCGCCGAGCGCCTGCGCCTCATCGACCACCAGTACATTGCGCTTACCCTGCGCATGGGACTGCAACAGGAAAGCGCGCAGATCGCGATAGGGTTCGCGATGATCGGTCGGCGTGATGCCAAATTCGCGCGCCACGATGAGCGGCAGATATTTCGCTTCCGTCACCGGAGCGTTCAGATAAGCCGTCTGGCAGCCCGCGGCATGCAGCCGGTTGAGCAGCAACCGGCAGAGCAGCGTCTTGCCGCTGCCGACCGCGCCGCTGACCTTGAGCAGACCATCGCCGCGTTGCAGCGCGAATTCAAGTCCCGCCAGTACGGTCTGCGGATGGTCCCAGGGAAAGAACAGGTCGGGGTTCGGCGTCAGCGCGAACGGCGGCGCCTGCAGCGCGAAGAAATCGAGCACGGGCGTCGCAGCACTCATTGGGTCAGCTTCGCGAGATATTCGATACGCGCCTGCACCGCCGACCATGACATCGGCAGCGTCGCCTTCCAGCCGCCATTGGCATAGGCCGCGACCGCCTGCTTGTAGAGTTGCAGTGCCAGCGCCTTGTCGCCGCGCTTGTCGGCAAGAATGGCAAGGTTAAGCCGGTGCGCCGGGTTTTCTTTCTCGAGCGCCCAGGCCTGTTCCTGCGCGTTCTGCGCCGCCGCCATGTCGCCGGTCTTGGCGTCGAGCGCGGCCAGGCCCGCGAGCGCGGGGGCATAATTCGGCCATTGCGCCAGCAAGTCGCGCAAGATGTTGCGGGCCGCGTTGCTGTCCACGCTGGTCAGCGCACTTGCATAGCTCGTCACGATCGCGGGGTCGGTCGGATATTGTCCGGCCAGCACGCGCCATTGCGCGAGCGCGACCGCGGTCGCTCCGCTCTGCTGCAGCGCCATCGCCTTGCCGATCAGCGCATCCTTATTGCGCGGTGAACGGTCGAGCACCGCCTGATAGGCAGCAAGCGCCGCGCTATAATCGCCGCGCGCCATCGCGGCCTGCGCGTCACGCGTGTCAAGCTTGGCTTCCTTGACCGGCATCCGCTGCACGACGGCGATTTCCGCCTGCGGTTTGGTCGCGGCTGGCGCGGCTGGTTTGGCAACCGAGACCGCTGCTGCGACCGGTTTGGGTTGAATATAAGGCGCGATCTGCTGCGCAATCGCCGCGACGACGGGGGCGGGCAAATTCTCCTGCACCTGTCTGGTCGTCACGGGCGGTTCCGCCTTGACGGCGCTGGCGGGCGCCACGGCGAGATTCACGGCGGCGGGCGCTTCGTCGCCGAGCGGGCCGAGGGCGATGCCAAAGCGCGTATCCGGATTGGCCACCGGCGTTTCTTCCGGTTCCGCCGGGCTGGGCGTGGCCGCCTGAACAACCGGCGGCACCAGCGCGAGCGGCGACGGCCCCAGGCGGGCGCTGGCGGCCAATTCACGCTGGCTATAGCTGGGTTGCTGCAACAGCAGCACGGCGACCAGGGCCGCGCCGCCGACCATGCCGGTCAGCAGCACGAGACCAAGATTGAGCCAGTTATGCTGATACGGCACCACCGCGACGCGCGGCGTCGTATAGGGGCTGCCCATCTGGGCAGCAACAGCGGCACGATGTTCTTGAGCGGCCTGGTTCAAGGCGGCAAAAAGCAGACTCACGGTACACCTCAACGCAAGAGGTTTAATGATGAGCGGACGATCCGTTCGAGGCAGAAAAGACGTAGACTTTGCCGCAATAGGGACATGTTACGCTGTCGTTATCGGCAAGGGTCAGGAACACGCGCGGGTGGCCAAGCCCGCCCACGCCGCCGTCACACGCGATGGTGCGCGTTCCGACCGTAACCCGTTCTGCCGCTACTGCTTGCATCAACCAAGAGACCCATGAGAATTCATGTTGATGGCAATTTACTTCAAATGACCGCGCTATGCAACTGGTCAAACTCTATTTTCTTTCTATATGATGTCTGTCGCCAGAAGGAAACACCACATGACAACATTGCCACATACCGCCGCCGCCGCACCGGATTACGCCGTCGCCATTCAGGGGCTGACCAAAACCTATGCCGCGCGCGGCAAGATGCCGGCGAAAACGGCGCTGCACGGCATCGACCTGATGATCCCGCGCGGCAGCATCTTCGGCTTGCTCGGACCGAACGGGGCAGGAAAATCGACGCTCATCAATATCATGGCCGGTCTCGTCAACAAGACCGGCGGCAGTGCGCTGGTGTGGGGATATGACACGGCGACGCAACCGCGCCAGGCCCGGTCCGCCATCGGCGTCGTGCCGCAGGAGCTCAATCTCGACGCGTTCTTCTCGCCTTATGAACTGCTTGAACTCCAGGCCGGGCTTTACGGTGTGCCCAAGGCGCAACGGATCACGACGCAGCTGCTCGAAGCCGTCGGCCTCGCCGACAAGGCCCATGCCGGAGCGCGCACGCTTTCGGGCGGCATGCGCCGCCGCCTGATGGTCGCCAAAGCCTTCGTCCACCAGCCGCCGGTGCTCGTGCTCGACGAGCCGACCGCCGGGGTCGATGTCGAGCTGCGGCGCTCGCTCTGGGCCTATGTCCGCGAACTAAACCGGCAGGGCACCACCGTGCTGCTGACTACGCATTATCTTGAAGAGGCGGAGGAGCTGTGCGACCAGATCGCCATTATCAATCACGGCGCGGTCGTGGCCAACGAGCCGAAAACGCAATTACTGCGGCGGCTCGACAGCAAGGAGGTTGTCATCACGGTGCAGGAAACTCTGACGGCGCTGCCGGAAAGCCTGGTCCCGCTTGGCTTCACGCTGGCGCCGCCACACGAGCTGCGGCTGCATTATCAGCCGAGCCAGCTGCCGATGGCACAAATCCTGGCTCAACTGCAGCAAGCGCAACTCAGCATCGCCGATATCGCGACGAAGGAAACCGACCTGCAGGATATCTTCCTGCAGCTTACCAGCAAGGCGGCGTGAGTTTTATGACGCCGATGGTTATTGGTTCGGTTGCGGCGGTGAGAAAGCCAGGGTTGCGTCATTGAGTGCTTGCGCGGCCCAGTAGCGCGACGGACATTCCGGCGTGCCTTTTTTGGGCGGCTTGGCCGCCAAATCCATCGAACGCTTGGCGAACTCCTGTTCGCTGATATTAACTTCAACGCGTTTGCCATCCTTCATTTCGGTGAAGAATACCTTGTCGCCGGCTTTGTCATAGCGGCTGAATTGCGTCGCGGCGTCGCGGAACTTCAACATCTCTTCCGGCTTAACGCCGCAGACCTGCGCGCCTTCGCTCGCCTGCTGCTGCACGCGCGGCGTCTGCGCCACCGCATTGCCGGCCAGAATAAACATACTGGCTATCCCTGCCCCGATTTGCTGCTTGATCGTCGCCATTTTTATTCCTTTTGGTCAGATAATCGCTGACCGGATTATAGGGC
>JBDHTV010000042.1:0-10984 GCA_039808825.1 Bdellovibrionales bacterium
TTGTGCCAGTTGGGAGCCAGGGTTTTTTGATTATAATTGTGTTTGTAGGTGAGCGACTGCGTACCCGCTTCGTTGTAGGTCAGTTCGACGCTCTCTTTGTCGCCCAGGATACTGTCAATGCGCTCGAAGGCCTTGATTTTTGTATTCGTGCCCAGCCCTGGAAGCGACGACTTTTCAGTGTAGCCGCTTAATTTAAGCGAGGATTCGATTTCAGCAGGCTTCATGGTGATGTTGACGCCGCCCAGGTCAATCGATTCGATCTTTTCATATGTGAGGGCCTGTGCCGCGCCACCGAAGGTAAGCGCGAATGCGATAAATCCGGCAATGACAAAACAAGTTGGTTTTTTCATGCGATGCACCAATGAATAAGAGAATAAGATGCAATTTAAGCAAAAATGGGGCGGAGGCAAACAGTTCATCGTTCCAGATAATCGAGTTCCTTATCGAAACTCTCGGGCAAGAGCCAGACCGCGACGAGCGAGCCGAGCAGCACGACGGTGCCGATGGCCAGCGAACCGTGTGCCAGTCCCCACAGCGGTTTGATGTTGCTCAAGGCGAAGGTCATCAACAGCACCGAACCGCGCACAAAGTTTGGCACTGTCGTCGCGGCCGTGGCCCGCAAATTGGTGCCGAATTGCTCGGTTACCATCGCCATCAGCACTGCCCAATAACCGGCGAAGAAGCCGATTACGGCCAGCAAGCCGTAAAATTGTGCGAGGCTCAAGGCTGGCACGGTAAAATAAATGAGGCTGCAACCGGCCAGCGCGGTCAGGAAGATGAGCATTGCCTTGCGCCGCGAGCGCCAGCGTTGGCTCAACCACCCGGAAACGATATCGCCGCAAGCAAAAGCGAGCGAGAAATACAAGATGGCATGACCTGCTACGACCTTGCCCGTCACGCCGAGCTGAACGCTGAGTTCCGGCGCGAACAGCAACATGATGCCGGAGACGAACCATACGGGCATACCTGATATGATGCAGAGCAAATAACGGCCCAGCCGCTGCGGTGGCGTGACCAGATCGCGCAGATCGCCGTGCCGTACCGTTTCCGTCTTGCTGGCCGTGAACAGGTTGGACTCGGCGACCTTGATGCGGAGCAGGAACAGCCCAAATCCCAGCCCGCCGCCGATGAAATAGCCGTGGCGCCACGGGATGATGTCGCTGATGCTGGCCGCGACCACGCAGCCGAGCAGGCCGAACGCGGCGATCAGTGTCGGGGCCCAGCCGCGCTTCTCTTTTTGCATCGCTTCCATCGTCAGCGTGACGCCCGCGCCGAGTTCGCCCGCTAGCCCGAAGCCAGCGACGAGTCGCGCCAGCGCATAGCTGTCAGCGTCCCAGACAAAACCGTTGAAGATGGTCGCGCTGGCATAAATGAGGATGGAGCCGAACAGCGAGGCCTTGCGTCCCAATCGGTCGCCCATAATGCCGAAGACCAGCCCGCCCATGAGCATGCCGAGCATCTGGGCGTTCAGGATCATGGTGCTGTGCTGGGTCAGCGTCTCGCCGCTATAGCCGAGGTCGGTGAGGCTGCTGATGCGATAGACCGAATAAAGCCAGATATCGAAAATATCGACGAAATAGCCGAGCGCGGCAACCAGCAGGGCAAGACGCATTGCAGACTCCGGATGAAAAAAAGCCCGCATAACCTAGACATATTGCGGCAAATTCGCCATAGTGCTGTCCTTCACGCATTTGTTAAGTTTTTCGGAGGCGTTGTGGCCGAATATCCCCAAAATCACTGGCATGACATGCCTGCCGTAATGCCCACCTATGAGCGGGTGGATTTGTATTTTGAGCGCGGCGAGGGCTGTTATCTTTACAACGACAAGGGTGACCGCTTTCTTGACTTCGGCGCGGCTTTTTCCGTGACTGCCTTTGGCCATGCCAATCCGATTTTGACCGAAGCGCTGCATCAGCAGGCTAAAACGCTGTGGATCACATCCAACCTCTATAAATCGCACCAGCTTGATCGCGTTGCCAAGCGCCTGGTCGAAATGACCGGCTTTGCCGACACGGTATTTTTCCAGAATTCCGGCGTCGAAGCATGGGAACTGGGCGTCAAGATCATCCGCAAATATTTCAGCAGCATCGGCCAGCCCGAGCGCTTCCGCGTCATCACCTTCCAAGGCTGCTTCCACGGCCGCACGCTCGCCGCTATCGCCGCGGCCAAAACGCCGAAAATGGTTGGCGGCTTCGGCCCGATGACCGACGGGTTCGATCAAGTGCCCTGGGGCGATCTGGAGGCCGTGCGCGCCGCGATTACGCCGGAAACCGCCGCCATTCATATTGAGCCGGTACAAGGGGAAGGCGGCATCCGCGCCGCGACGCCGGAATTCATGCAAGGCCTGCGCAAATTGTGCGACCAGCACGGCCTGTTGCTGTTCCTCGATGAAATCCAGTGCGGCATGGGCCGGACCGGCAAATTCTTCGCGCATGAATGGTCGGGTATCCGCCCGGATGTCATGTGCATCGCCAAGGCGCTTGGCAACGGCTTCCCGGTCGCCGCCTGCGTCGCTACGGCAAGCGCCGCGCGCGGCATGACGCCCGGCACGCATGGCAGTACCTATGGCAATAACCCGCTCGCTTTGGCCGTCGTTGACAAGGTGCTTGATCTGTTCAGCGCTCCCGGCTTCATGGACGATATCGCGCGCAAGGGCGAATATCTGGCAGCGAAGCTCAATGAGCTGCTCAAGAAACATCCTAAAGTATTCGCGGAGAAGCGAGGCATGGGCCTGATGCAAGGCCTGAAATGCGCCGTCCCGGAGGACAAGGTGCTGCAGGCCTGCCGGGCCCGTAAACTGTTGATTATGCCCGCTGGCGACAATGTGGTGCGGCTTGTGCCGCCGCTGATCGTCAGCACCGCTCAAATTGACGACGCCATCGCCATCATCGATGCCGCCGCAGAAGAAATAGGAATGCATTTATGACCATTCGTCACTTTATCGACCTCAACCAGATCGCGCCGGAAACGCTCCGGAAAATTCTCGACCAGGCCAAGCAGATCAAGGCGCGGCCCAAAGACTTCCGGCGGCTCGACGGCGAGACGCTGGCGCTGGTTTTTGAAAAGCCCTCCACGCGGACGCGCGTTTCGTTCGAAGTCGGCATTCGCGAACTCGGCGGTCAAGCCGTCGTGCTGACCGGCGCGGAAATGCAGCTTGGCCGCGGCGAAACCATCGGCGACACGGCGCGCGTTATGTCGCGTTATGTCGACGCCATCATGATCCGCACCGGCGATCCCGCCAAGCTCGATGAGCTGGTCGGCGGCGCGAGCGTGCCGATCATCAACGGGCTGACCAACGCCACGCATCCCTGCCAGGTGATGGCGGATATCCAGACCTTTGAAGAACGCATCGGCCCCGTGCAAGGTCGCACCATCGCCTGGGTCGGCGACGGCGAGAACAACATCCTGAACAGCCTCATCCATGCCAGCGCGGCTTTTGGCTTCCATCTCAGCGTGGCATGTCCGGCAGAGCTCGCGCCGTCGCGCGAGCGGATTGCCGCCGCGCAGGCCAAGGGCGCGCGTATTGCTGTCGGCGAAGACCCGGCGCAGGCCGTGGCGAACGCCGATGCCATTATCACCGATACCTGGGTCTCGATGCACAATACCGATGCCGCGCACCGCCATGCCCTGCTGCATCCCTATCAGGTCAATCATAAGCTGCTCGGGCTGGCGTCGCCCAAGGCGATCTTCATGCACTGCCTGCCGGCGCATCGCGGCGAGGAGGTGACGGACGAGGTGTTTGACGGCCCGCAATCCGCCGTGTGGGATGAGGCGGAAAACCGGCTGCATGCGCAGAAGGCAATTTTACTCTGGTGTTTGGGGCGCGACGAAAAGTGATGCGTGTGAACCGTTTTCTTCTCCTTCTTCCGGCCATGCTCGCGGCCTGCTCCGGCAGCCCGAAGGATCAGCGCGCCTGTCCCGCGGTCGGCATCGTGCATGACTTGAAGCAATTCGCCGATTTCGGCCGTTCCGAAAAACCGTCGCGCCATGAATTCGTCGCGGCGGCGCGCATGGACTCGGTGCTCGGCGATTGTCATTTTGAGGATGGCAAGATCATCGCCGAGGCCGATCTCGATCTGCGCGCCTATCGCGGCCCCGCGATGGGTGGCGAGCGGGCGGAGTTCCCCTACTTCGCCGCCGTGCTCGACCAGAACGATGTCGTTGTGGCCAAGCAGAATATGAGCGTGACGATCACCTTGTCGCAACAGGACAAGATGGCGGAGAAAACGGAACAGCTGCGTATCACCATTCCCAACCCCGCCGGGGCGGACGGCAATAAGTGGCGCATCCTGTTCGGCTTCCAGCTTTCGCCGGAACAGCTGGCCTTCAACCGCGGCGAGTTCGGCGAGCCGATGCCGACAGCGTCGCCTGCGTTGCCGGTTCAGCGCAGCAAGTCCGGCGGAAAGCCCCGCTGATGGATAGCTTGCTGCAACGCACCCCTTTGCACGCTTTGCACCAGGAGCTGGGCGCCAAGCTGGTGCCCTTCGCGGGCTATGAAATGCCGGTGCAATATCCTGATGGCATCATCAAGGAACATAAGCATACGCGCACAGCCGCCGGATTGTTCGATGTTTCGCATATGGGGCAGATCACATTGCATTGCCCGCTTGCCGAGCTGGCCGCGCTGCTGCCGACCAATCTGCAGGCGCTGGAGCCGTTGCAAACCAGCTATAGCCTGCTGCTCAACGCGACCGGCGGCGTGATTGACGATCTGATGGTCACGCGGCTCAATGCGGCGGGCGACGAGTGGTTCCTGGTCGTCAACGCTTCGCGCAAACCGGTCGATCACGCGCATCTGCGCGCACATTTGCCGCACGCAACGAGCAACGTCCTGCATAGCGATTATGCCCTGCTCGCGCTGCAGGGGCCGGAAGCGGTTGCGGTGATGCGCAAACTCGTCCCCGGCACGGAAGCCCTGCTGTTCATGCATGCCGGGTTCTTCCCCACGGATTACGGACGTCTTTTCATCACGCGCAGCGGTTATACCGGCGAGGATGGGTTTGAGATATCGGTTCCGGCAAGCCACGCCACCGCTCTGGCGCGCCGGCTGTTGGCGGAACCGGTTGTCAAGCCGATCGGCCTCGGCGCCCGCGATACGCTGCGGCTTGAAGCCGGGCTTTGCCTCTATGGCCACGAGCTGGATGAAACGATCTCGCCGCCCGAAGCGCGGCTCAACTGGGTTGTGAACCCCGCGCGGCGCGCGGCCGCGGATTTTCCCGGCGCGCAGCGCATTCTGCAGGAGATCAGCGGCAAACCACGGCGCTGCCGCGTCGGGTTGCTGCCGGAAGGACGCGCGATTGCACGCGAGCAAACGCCAGTGCTCGATGAAGCGGGCAATGAGATTGGCATCGTTTGCAGTGGGACGTTTAGCCCGACATTGGAGCGACCCATCGCGATGGCCTTCGTACCGCCCGCCTTCGCCCAGAACGATACGACCGTATTCTTGAGCCTGCGCGGCCAGAAAATACCGGCGCGCGTCAGCAAGCTGCCTTTTGTTCCCCATCGTTACGCGAGGTAAAGACCATGGCCGGTGAGCATTACACCAAAGAGCATGAATGGGTGCGTTTAGAGGGCGCAACCGCCGTCTGTGGCATCAGCGAATTTGCGCAGAAGGCGCTGGGCGATGTCGTCTTCGTCGAATTGCCGCAAGTCGGCAAGACCGTGCAGGCAGGCGAGCAGGTCGCCGTTGTCGAGTCGGTCAAAGCGGCAAGCGAGGTTTATGCGCCGATCGGCGGCAAGATCGTTGCGGTCAATAACGCCTTGAGCAGCGACCCCTCGCTGGTCAATAGCGCGCCGCTGGGCGACGGCTGGTTCTTCAAGCTAGAAGCGGCCGCCGGGGATCAGGTGGCGCAGCTGATGGACGAGGCGGCCTACACGCGTTTCGCGAACGGCCTCTAACGGCAAGTTCACCTTCGGGTGCTTGGCATCGCCGTGTGGCTTTTTGAGCTCGACGCAGACTTCTGCCTTGCTTGAGGGCGGGAAAGCCCCGCCGCCTTTGCCTGCGACCACAAAGCCTTTTTGGCCCTTATAGCGCCCCGCTTGAACCAACACCTCGGCATGCCGCCCCACAAGCAGCATAACGGCTTTGTTGGCATTGAAACCCACGGCAGATTCATTGGCAGCCATAATGCGCTCCGCACCAGAAATGAGGATTAAGCGTAATATGAAAAACCGGACAACCGCCAGTGCAAAAATTCTTTCAGCCTGGATCGTGCCAATTTAGTGCTTGAGCACGGTATAAGGCACGTCGATAACTTGTCCCTTCGGCACGGGGCGGCTTGGCTTTGCCGGAGGCTCAACCAGCCCGGCCTGTGTCAAGCCAAGATCGATGTGCTTGTCTTCGATCCTGCCGGTCTGCCCGTTAACGACCGGCATCCGCATCACGACGCTGCTGATGGATTCGCCATCGGGAATCAGATGCCCGACAACGACATGATTAACCTTGAAGCTCGGGTTGGTTTTGACTGCGGCGACGACGCCTTCAGCACCATGAAAGAAGTGCTTGTCGTCCTGTACGCGGATGGCTCTGCCTACCGCGCCCTTCAATTGTTCGGTTGTCAGATCAGATAATAGCTTCATAGCAACACAATCGTCCTGGTTGAAAATACAATAGGCGGATAACAGAAAACCTGTTACCCGCCTAGCAAGTAAATATCCGATAAAAACGCTGCGCCGCAGGCGCGCGCAAAGCTTACTTGATTTTGCCTTCCTTGAACTTCACATGCTTGCGCAGCTTGGGGTCATACTTGTTGAGCTCAAGCTTCTTGGTGTTGTTCTTCGGGTTCTTCTTGGTCACATAAAACGTGCCGGTACCCTCGGTGCTGATCATCTTGATTGCGGTCTTAACCTTGGCCATTTTCTCGATCCATTGCCATAACTTTGAAGCGCGCAAGATCGTGAAACGGCCTGCTTTTGTCAAGCATTTGTTCGCGGGCAGGCCGCAAATTCGTTAATTTTGCGCTTTGATAGTCTCCAATGCCGCCAGAGCACGTGCTTTGGCCGCTTTATGGTCAAGAATAGGCCGTGGGTAATGACTGCCAAGCTGCACGCCGGCTGCCCGCAAAACCTCCGGCGGCGCGGTTTCCGGCGCATGGATATGGGCGGTGGGAAGTTCAGCCAATTCGGGTACATAGCGGCGAATATAATTGCCATCGGGATCAAATTTCTGGCTCTGCAGCAATGGGTTGAAGACCCGGTAATAGGGGGCAGCGTCGGCGCCGCAGCCTGCCACCCACTGCCAGCCGGCGGCGTTGTTGGCGAGATCGGCATCCACCAAAGTGTCCCAGAACCAGCTTTCGCCCGCTTGCCACGGCAAGAGCAAGTCCTTGATCAGGAAAGATGCAACGATCATGCGTACACGGTTGTGCATCCAGCCCGTTTGCCAGAGCTGGCGCATCCCGGCATCGACGATGGGATAGCCCGTTTCGCCATTTTGCCAGGCACGAAGGCCTGCAGCGTCTGTCCGCCACGGAAAGCGCTTGAAGCTGTCCTGGAGCGGGGCTTCAGGCATGGCGGGTTGATGATAGAGGAGGTGGGTGCAGAACTCGCGCCAGATCAGCTCACGCAGATAAGCTTCTCCGCCATTGATGACGCCGGGGCGCGCTTCCTGCATTGCCGTTTGGATGACATGCCAGATCTGCCGCGGCCCGATCTGTCCCCAATGCAGGTACGGTGAAAGCCGCGAGGTTCCGGCGCAATCGGGCCGGTCACGTGCGGTCTTATAATTCGGCAAGGGCTCTTGCAAAAAATTCTGCAGCAGGCGTTCAGCGCCGCCGGGCGTGGCATCCCAGCCAAAACCGGCGGCCCAGTCCGGCTGGTTCGGCAGAAAGTGCCAATCCGCCAGCGCCTCACTGGGCAAAGCCGGGGCGGCAGTCAGCTTGTCCGGCGCACCGCCAACGGGTTGTGCTTTGTTTTGCGCCAGGCAGGCTTTGTAGTAGGGCGTGAAAACCTTGTAAGGCGTGCCCGTCTGGCTTTTGATCTCCCACGGCTCGAAGAGCAGCGCCGCATTATGCGTCGCGACCGTCAGGCCGGAATCCTTGAGCCTTGCTTTAAGCGCCGTATCGCGCGCAATGGCGTGCGGTTCATAACAACGGTTCCAGCAAATGGCATCGGCCTTGGCGTCTGCTGCCAACTGCAAAATAAGCTGTCGCGGATCGCCCCGGCGCAGGACGAGTGGCAAACCGTGTTGCGCTAATGCGGCCTGCAATGCCGTCAGCGCATGATGCAGCCACCAGCGGCTTGCCGCACCAGGCGCCCACGGATCGGTCGTATCAAGAATATAAACCGGCAGGATCGCCCCGCGCGCCGCCGCCCAGAGCAATGCCGGATTATCGAAGAGACGCAGATCCTGCCGAAACCAGAGCAGCGTTGTTGTCATGGGCAATAGTTACGCCGGTTAGACCGGGATCGCCAGCGGGTATTGCTGCGCGGCCTTACGGAAGCGGCTGTCCACATCACGGGCGACGGTTTGCACGGCGACACAGTCCGTAATCGCCGCCGCTGCCGCCACGGTGCCGATTGATGGTTCGTTATAAACATGGAGATCGCGCCCCAGGCGCATGATTTCCCGGCCGCTGCCGCCCATCAGCATCGCGCTTCCGTCAACGCCGCGCTGGCGCGTATTGGGCCAGCCGGTTGCACTGACCAGGATTTTCGCCTGTGCCGGATCATAATCGGTGACGGCCACTCTGCCGCTGGCAGCGCCAAGCGCCAGTAATTGACCGGCAATCCGGCTCTTGGTCAGCTCCGTGCGCGCCGTGCGCAAAGCCGCCCGAACACCATAAATCTTTGCTGTCTGGCGCGTGATCCGCAGCATCGCCTTCGCCCAGCCCAGCTTGTCAGAATGATACGCGCCATGTTCCAATAAAACCATAATCAGCTCCGTGCTATTGTCTTCAAACATAAGGCCGCTATCCTAGAAATTATCGAACAGCGTGACAAGCCGGTGAAAACCCGATATTTTCTGTCCACTTTCTCAGTCTGGTGTGGCTTATGCTGAAACTGATCCTCAAGATTTTTGTCGGCGCTTTCGCGGTCGTCGGCTTGCTCGCGTGTCTGGTGACAGCGGGCGGTATCTGGTTCGCGAGCAGCCGGATGCACAAGGAGCCCAAGCCGCCGGAAAAAATCGTTCTCATCATGGACTTCCGTGAGGAGCTGACCGAAAAGCCGGACGATATGCCGGATATTCGTGCGATGCTGGGCTATGCCACGGGTGAGCGCGACACCGGCCACAATAATCTGCATGACTATGTCCAGGCGCTACATCGCAGTCTCAAGGACGAACGTGTCGTCGGTGCTGTTGGGTTGTTCGATGCGAATTTGCCGCATCTCGCGCAGGCGCAGGAATTGCGGGCAGCGTTGGAGAAATTTCGCGCCACCGGCAAGTTCACGATAGCCTTTTCGCCGAGCTATGGCTCCTTTGGCCCCGGCAATAGCGCTTATTATATGGCTTCGGCATTCGAAAAAATCTGGCTACAGCCGGTCGGCAATCTCGGCATTTCCGGCATGCGCATGGAAAATCCGTTTGGCCGCAATGTGCTCGATAAAATCGGCGTGAAGGCGAACTTCATTCAGCGCGAAGAATATAAGAGCGCGATGACCTTCCTGACCGAGGACAAGATGCCGCCGGCGATGCGGGAGGAAATGCAGTCGCTGCTCGATAGCCTGAGCGGCCAAGTCGTGAACGGCATCGCCAGCAGCCGCAAGATGAAGCCGGAAGACGTCAAGCAGCTGATGGCCAAAGGCCCTTATACGGCGAAGGAAGCCTTCGACCTCAAGCTCATCGATAAGATCGGCTATAGCGACGAGATCGAAAAGTGGGTTGACGATACTTATGGCAAGAAAACGGCCAAGCTGCGCCCGGCTTCTTATCTGCGCGTGCCTGATGCAAAGCCGAAGGACGGCAAGCCGGTTGCTTTCACGAAGCCGAAGGCAACTGTGGCGATGATCGTTGCCTCTGGCGAAATCTCGGACCATGGCGGCCGTCCCAGCCCATTGACTGGTGGTGGCGCCGGCATGGACACTGATGAAATCGTCACCGCTTTCGAAGCGGCCGTCGAAGACAAGGACGTCAAAGCGATTATCTTCCGTGTCGACAGCCCTGGCGGCTCGCCGACTGCATCCGAGACTATTCGTCGTGCCGTTGTGCAAGCGAAGGAGAAGGGCAAGAAGGTCATTGTCAGCATGGGCGAAATGGCCGGTTCCGGTGGTTACTGGATCGCCATGAACGCCGATCATATCATAGCAGACCCGGCAACCTTGACCGGTTCTATCGGCGTGCTCGGCGGCAAGGCTGACCTGTCCGGGCTTTTCGAAAAAGTCGGACTAAATTGGGAAATCCTGCAAACCGGGCCGGATTATGCTGGAATGTGGTCGCCCACACACGGCTATACGCCGGAAGAAAAGGCCCGCATGGACGCCCTGATGGATGATACTTATAACACTTTCCGTGAGAATGTATCGAAGGCGCGCAATATCCCGATGGAGAAGATGCCTTCCGTCAGCAAGGGGCGTGTTTTCACCGGCGAACAGGCGATTAAGCTGGGGCTGGTCGATGAGTTGGGCGGTTTGCGCACAGCCATCGACTATTTCAAGACCAGTGTCGGGCTCAAGGAAGATGACCCGATTATCATCCGCCATTTCCCGAAGCAGGTCTCACCGGCAGAGCGTTTGCGTAGTATCATCAAGGACTTCTTCGGCGGAGAAGAGGCGTTGATGCCGAACCTGTCCATTCAGGCGTTGCATCAGCACCTGCGCCAGATCGTTCAGCCGCGCATGGCGCGGATGCCTTATCTGCAGGTTGAGTAATATCGGAAATCGCGTTACGCAAGGAGAGAGCAATGACGACGTTGAGTGAAGAAGAACTCAAGAAAAATGTGAGCGACAAGGATACCTGGCAGCGATTTATTTACATGCTGGTGTTCGCGGTCGCGTTTTATCTGGCATCCGGCTTGCTGTTCGCCATCGCCACGCTGCAGTTTCTGGC
>JBDHTV010000043.1:0-10952 GCA_039808825.1 Bdellovibrionales bacterium
GCGCTGCATCCGAACGACAAGGCTGCCATTTTGGCCAAGTTCAAGAAGCTGTATCCGCAATATGCCGACCAGCTGGACGTTTACGCGGCCGGTGCGGAAGCAGCGCCGATGCAGCAGGTTTATTCCTTCCAGGGCGAAAAGAAAATCCGCCAGTTTGCCGATGATCCGGAGGAAGCGCCTTCTGGCTCGCACACTTCATGGTTCGGCCGCAACTGGCCGTGGGTGCTGCTTGCTGGGGCGGCGGCGGGGGGCGGTATCATTGCTGCGGTGGCTTCCTCGAGCAGCAGCAGTTCATCGTCTGATCCTTATGCCGCTCCAGAGCAAATTGGCGACGTAGCTGAATATGCCAACCAAAGCGGTCTTTCCCGTATTCACGCGGATGAGGCGAATGCCGCTGGTTTTACAGGGCAGGGTATCACGGTTGCTGTTATCGATACCGGTGTTAATATTCAGCATCCCGATCTTGCGGCCAATATTGCTGCTGGCGGTTATGATTTCCTCAACGGGACGGATACGATTACCGACACGAATACGGATGTTTACCACGGTACGCACGTTGCCGGGGTCATCGCAGCTGGGAAAAATGGCTTTGGCATGCGCGGCGTGGCCTATGATGCCAAGATTCTGCCAATTGCTGCGATTGGCAGCAATGCAACAGGTACGGAAGTTGCGTCCGCGTATGATTATGCGCGCACGCACAATGCACAAGTTATCAATGCAAGCTTTGGCCCGAGTGACGTGGCCAACCAATATTTCATATCGGATCAGGCACAGTTCTTTTGGAACCAGGCGCTTGTGGAAGCTAACAAGCTGCTGACTTACACGCAGGGTGGCGGTATTGCTGTTTTTGCTGCGGGCAATTCATATGACGGCAATAGCGCAGCTAATATTCTTATTAACAGCAATCCTACTGGCGGCGGTTTCTTGCCATTCATTCGTCCAGCGAATGCGAATATCGCAATCGGTCAGCCTGGTGCCTATCGCGCCTCGGAAGATGGCACGAACCTGCAGATTCTCAATGCTGATTATTCAGCACTTGAAGGCCATTTGATTGTTGCCGTCGCGGTTGATCCCAATAATTCAATTGCCAGCTTTAGTAACCGCTGCGGTGTGGCCAAGAATTGGTGTATCGCTGCTCCTGGGGTCGATATCAACTCGACCTCGGTTGGAAATACCTATAGCCCGCTTGATGGCACTTCCTTTGCCGCGCCACATGTTTCGGGCGCCATTGCGGTATTGTTGCAGCAGCATCCGGAACTGACGCCCACTCAGGTTGTCAATTTGTTGCTGAATACGGCAACGGATATTGGGGCCGCAGGTATCGACGATATTTACGGTCACGGGTTATTGAATCTGGATGCAGCCGTGCAATCGACCGGGCCGTTCATGGTCGTGACTGGTGCCAATATGAGCGGCAATCAGATCCTGCTCAATAATTCGTCTGTGCACGCCGCTCCGGCATTCGGCAATTCTTTCGCCAATGCGCTCAAGAGCACCAATATCGGTATTCTTGACGCCTATACGCGCAACTTTACCGTTTCCCTGAACGATCATGTCAGCACAACGTTGACGGCGCTCGATAGCACGACAGCGCTGCAGCGCTTCGGCCAGAACGAATTTCGTCCCAAGGTCGCGATCGACAATAATAATACCGTTAGCTTTACGTTGAAGGCCAAAGACGGTCTGGAACGCGCGGCTGCCGATTCCGATCAGGGCATGGATTTCGAGAGCTATAGCTTTACGCATCAACTCGGCGATCAGGTTGCGCTCAACGTCAATCATCGCGATGTGCGGGCCAATGCGCTCGGCTTCAGCGAAGACGACCGTTCGTTGCTCAGCAGCCAGGTTTCGTCGAACGGCGTCGGCAACCCGTATCTTGATTTCGTATCGGACGGCTATGCCAACAATGTGACGGTTGATCTGCCGTGGGAAGGGCGCTTCCGCGCTACGACCGCGATGGGCGGCCCGAGCCTCAGCTCGAACAGCACCGAGGGGCAGCGCAACATGCTGGCGATGGGTGAATTCGGTTTCGGCGACAACAACAACAGCGTGGTCGTAACCAGCGGCGCGATGATCGAACAGACCCAGATGCTTGGCATGTCTGGCACGGGGGCGTTCGCGCTCGGGCAGGGCACGACAACATGGTTCGGCGGTATTTCCGGCCATTGGCAGCTCGCGCCGAAGACGGAAATGCTGGCGTCATTCTATGGCGGTATCACCAGTGGACGCGCGGCCAACGACTCGTTGGTGCAGGATGTTGGGAACGTGAGCAGCACGGCGTGGCGCGTCGGGCTGGTGCGGCATGATGTGTTGCAGGAGCAGGATCGCTTCCGCATGAACATCGCGCAGCCCCTGCGCGCCGAATCGGGCGATATGCGCATGAGCTTGCCACAATATCGTTTGCGTGATGGCACGATGATCCGTCAGGACGTCAATTATGGTCTGGCACCGACCGGACGCGAAATTGACTTCGAAGCCGGGTACAGCTTCACAGTCAACGACGACACCAAACTCGATTTCGCAGCGATGTATCGTCGTGATGCCGGGCATGTTGCAGGGCAAAACGAAGCCATCGGGGTTTCGCGCGTCAGCAAGAATTTCTAATCAAGTTTGCTTAGGCGGTTTGTTAACCTGTCAGATATAATCTGACAGGTGACAACGCTTGTTCAGGTCATGGAATGCATATTGGTATTCTCGAGACGGGTCGCCCCAATCCGGAGTTGATCAAGACACACGGTTCCTATCCGGACATGTTGCGCCGGCTGCTCGGTGACGCGGGTGCGTCGTTTGAATATACAGTCTATCCGGTCGTCGATAGCCGGTTACCGGCTCATGCAACGCTTCACGACGGTTGGCTGGTCACCGGTTCGCCGCACGGGGTTTATGAGAAACTGCCGTGGATGCTGCAGGCTGAGAACTTGTTGCGTGAAGCCGTCGTGCGCTCCGTTCCCATCGTCGGTATATGTTTTGGCCACCAGCTGTTGGCCCAGGCGTTGGGCGGCACGGTCACAAAATCCGAGAAGGGGTGGGGGCTCGGACTGCAGGAATATGAAGTCTGCGCTACCGATCCGCGTTTTCCCATGTCTAACATCATCTTGCCTGCCAGCCATCAGGATCAAGTCGTACGCGTGCCCGCAGGCGCGCACGTGCTGGCCCGGTCGGCACATTGCGCGCATGCAATTCTGGCCTATAACAATCATGCGTTGACTTTCCAGGCGCACCCGGAGTTTACGACAGAGCTGGTCGCTGCCAGCCTCGCACAAAAAAAGCAAAAGGGTGAGATCTCCCCGGAACTGATCGCTGCCGCGGTAAGCAGCCTGCTGCATAAGCAATCGCATGGTGCCGCAGTTGGGCGGATTATCGCGGATTTTTATCTCAAGCGTTAGTCAGCCAGATCCAGCATCACCGGCACATGGTCACTCGGCTTCGGCTCCCAGCCGCGCGCATCGCGCAAGACTTGTAATTTCTTGAGCTTTGGCTGCAGCGCTTTGGTCACCCAGACATGGTCAAGGCGCCGGCCCCGGTTGCTGGCGGCCCAGTCTTGCGCGCGATAGCTCCACCAAGTGTACAGCTTTTCTTCAGGCGGCACGAAATGGCGCATCGCATCCACCCAGTCGTGCGCAGCGTGCATTTTCTCAAAGCGCGTTACTTCGGCAGGCGTATGCGACACGACATCGAGCATCTGTTTGTGCGACCAGACATCATGCTCAAGCGGTGCGATATTGAGATCGCCGACCAAGACGCGCTTTTGTCCGGTTTGCTGCTTGCGCCACCATTGGGTTTGGTCTTCGACAAAGCCGAGCTTGTGCGCAAATTTCGGATTGGCGACAGGATCCGGGATATCGCCGCCCGCCGGGAGATAGATATTGTGCAACTCATGGCCCGAAGCCAGGGTTGCATGGATATGGCGGCAGTCTTCCTTGCCTTGCCAATTTAGCGTTCCGGCGTCGTGCAGCGGCTGGCGGGCGAGAATGGCGACGCCATTATAGCTTTTCATGCCGGCGACATGCTGGTGCGGATAGCCTGCCGATTTGATTGCTTCGGCCGGAAAATCCATATTCTGGCATTTGATTTCCTGCAGGCAAATGACATCCGGCTTGTGCTCCGTCATCAGCTTTTGCAGCAAAGGCAGGCGCAGGCGAACTGAATTGATGTTCCAGGTGACGATGCGCATATCAGGGCAGGTTCAATGGCTTGTCCGAGCGGGTGTTTTTACCCAGCTTCGGCGGCACAAAGGTAAAAGTTTGTGCTGCGAGCGTTACATTGTCTTGCATATTCTGCAGCGTTACCGTGGTTGTGCGGTTTTGGGCATCGACAACGCGCCAGCCATGGAAAATCAACGGCTGATCTTCGAACAACAGGGTCAGAGTTCCTTGATCGGGGTCTTTTTTCTGCTGCACGGTAATTTCGAGCTTGTTCGCTTCATGCACGACATCCAGGACTTCTATGTCGCCAGAGAGGCGCAGATTGTTGCGCAGAATGAGATCGGCGAGCGAGCCGCCAAACGGCAGCGTGGTGCTTTGCTCAAGCTCGCCGTCCCACATATAGACAAAACTGCCATCGGCAATAATGAAATCTTTGAGCGGCGGGTCGTATGACAAGTTCATGCGTCCGGGGCGTTTGACGAGCAGCGTGCCGGTCACAACCTGACCGTTGTCTGCCGCCTGCAGGAATTTGGCGCTGAAGCTTGTCTTCGCGTTGAGGTACTCTTCGGCGCGACGGACTTGCGCCTGCGATTCACCAGAATGTAGAGATAACCCGAAACTGAGATTTGTGGGCAAAACAAATATTATAACGAGCGCCAGCAGTTTCAGCATGAGGCAATTTCCGTTGGAGACAGCTTGAATGACTATAATTACAACAGATGTTGCTCGTGCTTTATGGCACGGTCAGGGCATGATCAGAAAATAATACAGCCTTTTAGTAGCCGGTATGATCGGCAGGCAAGTTGAAAATGTCACGGTTGAGCTGCGCCAATTGGTCATGCAGATAAGTGGCGTTATTGCCGCCCCGGATCTGTTGAACGATTTGTTCTTTCATGGCCAAAGCATCACGTTTCTGTTGTTCGAAAGCGAGCGCTTTGCGTTGCATTTCCAGTTTTTGGGACATCTCTTTATAGCTATCACCAGCGCCATTTCCTTGCTGGCTGCCGCCTTGAATAACCGATTGTTTCAGAACAGGATGGCCGTTAGCGTCAAATTTTAATGGCAACCCTTTTTCATCAAGCTGCTCTGGCGGCTTTGATTCAATATATTTGGCGCCGGAAACTCCCATGAGAGCACCATTGTTGTCCATGCGACCGCCGGACAGTGATTTATCTGAGGCGAGCGCGCTCCTGACTGGCCCTTGGCTTTCAGTCACGACCGGAGATGGTGCAGGTTTTAATGTCTGTGTCTGAACTTGTTCTGCCATGCTCTAACCCTCGATATTCTATAGTATGATAATAGTATATTTTTGTTAATTTTTCAAGCGCTGTGCACGGATAATACTTTATTAAAATCAATCGGTTGTATGCAATTAAATCGAGAATGGGGCGTCACGATAGCGTCACTGTATTGAGGGAATGTTGCAAGGCTGTGCGTCCTTGACGCGCGTCCAGGTTTGGGTTTCGCCGAGCAGCGGTACGAGAAAATAGCCACGCAGATCAAGCGTATCATCTTCGCCAGCCGCGATCGTCGCGTTGAAATTCGCGCCGTGGCGTGGACTGTAAATCCAGCCGCTGCTGTAGCTGCCATCGCTTTGCGGCGCGAAGCCGCCCATGAACTCCATGCCGCAGAGCGGCCGGTTGCGTAATTTGGGGTCCGGATTTTTATCGTCGAGCGCAGCGCCGGGCTTGTCGCTCGGCTTGATCCAGAAGAGTTTGCCGCATACGGCTTCACCGCAGCGATAGAGGCGGACAATGCCGTCCTTGTCCTCAGTCAACCAATCGCCGAGCACGGCATCCGCAACCGATGACTTCATGGGGGCATCCGCTGCCGCCGCCACGATCGGCGCGGCGTAGCCCAACCAGGCAAGGGCAAAGAGCGAGGCAGAACGCATCGACACAAAGCGTAATGACATTCGAAATTGTTCCACCTAAGATTTGCAAACGATTCGCCGCCGTGTCCGGCATCGTTCGTCGTTAGCCGTTCCATCCGATGAAGGCAATCCATCCTTTCGCATGCAGGAGATTTCCATATGGCCGACAAGCTGGTTTATTGGGGCGCCACTGGGGTAGCGTTTCTGGTGCTGGTGCTGGCAGTATCCGGCATCGTGCTGCATGGGCAGAATGCCGAGCTGCAGCAGCAAGCGCAGCAGCGCGCCCAGCAAATTTCGGCGGGCCAGAATTTCGCCCAATTGTTTCAGGGCGTCGTGCAGAATCTCGCGACGGCTGCCGTCGAAAAGGACGATGCCGCCATTCGGGGCCTGCTCGAAGCCGAAGGGCTTAAGCTCAATCCGCCAGCCAAGGCAGAAGCAGGCGATAAAACACCGCGTGCCAAGAAGTAGGGGAGAGATCAATGGACAACAAATATGGTTGGCAATTGCCCGTTCTGACGCTTGCGGCGGCGATGGCCTTGTTTCTCGCTTTCCATGTTCAGGTGGTGTTGAAGGAGCGTAGCGCACTGCAACAGGTGATCGCGGCGCAGGAGCAGCCGCTGGGGCAGGCGCGGGATGTGCAGCAACGGCTGGATCGTCTTGCCGTCGGCACTTTGCGGCTGGCCGAAGGCGGCAATGAAAACGCCAAGGCGCTGGTCGAGCGACTCAAGCAGGCGGGTGTGACGATCACGCCGCCGAAAACCGAAGCGATCGGCGCGCCGAAGTAAATCGCAATATTGTCAGTGGTGGGCTAGCTGCGGTTTGGCCGCTCGGTATTGTAGGGGCTCGGCGCGCCGCGCCAGGGTGCGCGCATCCTGACCGAGCGCTTCGCTCAACAGCCGGAAGCCCATATCCTCGCCTTGCTGCTGGCCGATTTTGAACATGGCGCGCATTTTGTCCGGATCCGTATCGGATAGACTTTCGGCACGCTGGGCGGGCGTGAGAGCCGCTTGCACGATGCGCAGGTCATGGCCGCGCGCCAGCAATTCATCGCGCTCGGCCTTCTGACGTTGCATGGCGTTGACGAAATGGCCGTGCAGCTTCGGATCGCGCGCCTTCAGCTCTTCCTTCAAGCTGCCGTCCGGATCCGACAGGTTATAGAGGATGGCGATCTTCGCTTTGCCGTCGGGCATCAGCTCTTTCTTGAGCTTGTAGAAATCGAGTAGCGGCGGGTTGGCGCCACCCTCCGCGCCGTCGCGGCATTCGCCGATGCCCGGCACATAGACGGTCGGTAAATAAGCGGTCAGCGCACCGGAAGCAGCGATATGCTTGAGCGTCATCGGGCTACGATTGTGCAGCAGCAACTCGCGTTCGTCGGCGAGGCGGATGACATTGCCGACCAGCAACGGAGCGTGCGGCGAGGTGATCGCGCGCGTATTGCCGACGACATCCTGGAGTACCGCGACCAGCGGATGCATTTTTTCGAAGAAGTTTAAGCCATTCAATCCGGCGATGCTGGCGACGCGGGTCATTGCCTTGCCGTAAGCCATAAACTGGTCGCCGATATTCTGGCCAAGCCTGCCAATATCTTCGACGAAGGCTGAAGGCTTCAGGGCGGCGAACGGGGCGGCCTGGATAATTCTTTTGCCGAGCGCCATGCTTTCTTGGGTCCGTTCCGCCAGGCTCGTGGCGAAATTATAAGGCGAATATTCGGTCACGGTGCGGTACAGGTCGGCTTGCAGCAGCCGGGTATCCTGACGACCATGATTGGGATCGAGCTTTTCAAGCGCCTGACCATGCGCCTGCACCGCGAGCGCCATTTTACCAGCGCTGGTGCCGCTGCCCGCTTCGATCACGATATCCTCGAAACGGCCGAGGCCGAACAGGAAGCCGGAGAGCGCGGCGCCGCGACGGCCGCCGCCTTGCGCAATCATATCAATAAGAATGGGGGCCTTCCCGGTGGGAAAGAGCTTGATGGTCGGGTTGATCTCGCCTGCCGTAACCATGCGCACCCAGTCAGCAATGGCCTGCGACTGTTTTTATTGTTCGTGGCGCTGGCGGCCTGTTGAATCAGCGTCTGTGACATAACATCACAGTGTATGGTATAGTTTCTATTAAAATCGTTTAGTTTCAATATGTTGCACCGCACCATTGTTTTGCGCTGCACATAACTTTTATCGGTAAGATGGCAACGCAATCGGCGCTGGCATATTGCCAGGGGCTCCATTATAAGCCCGCGTGGCGTTGCCGCAGGATTTGAGTCTGCCAACAGAAAGGGTCGCGCGATGACGGAAGCCCCGAACAAGTTTTTTCCCGTAAGCTGGGAGGAGTTGCATCGTCACGGCAAGGCGCTGGCATGGCGGCTCATCGACAAGGGGCCCTGGCATGGCATCATGGCGATCACACGCGGCGGGCTGGTGCCCGCGGCCATCGTGGCGCGCGAGCTTGATATCCGGGTCATCGAAACGGCGTGCATCGTCGGTTATCGCGCCGAACCGGCAAGCGGCACCTTGCCGGAAGCGAAAGTGGTCAAAGCCCCGGCCGTAACCGGCGACGGCAGCGGCTGGCTTGTCATCGACGATCTGGTCGATACCGGCCGTACGGCGGAGCTCCTGCGCAAGCAATTTCCCAAAGCGCATTTCGCCACCATATATGCCAAGCCGCAGGGGCGGCCGCAGGTCGATACCTTCATCACCGAGGTCAGCCAGGATACCTGGATTTATTTCCCCTGGGATATCGAACTCAAATTCGCGCAGCCGATCGCCGCGCAGCAGAAGGCATCGTGACTTACCCGATCATCAAGCTGCAGCCCAACCGCGCCAAGCGCGTGGTGGGCGGCCACCCGTGGATTTACAGCAACGAAGTGGCGATGGAGGCGGAAGCCAAGGCGCTGACGCCGGGCGCGCTCGTGCAGTTCCAGACGGCGGAAGGCAAAAATATCGGTGTCGGCTGCTTTCATCCGCATAACCTGATCTGCGGTCGACTGCTGGCACGCGACCGCGTGATCATCGATCAGGACTGGTTCGCCGCCCGATTCCGTCAGGCGCTGGCGCTGCGCTCGGCCCTTTATGATGAGCCCTATTATCGCCTCGTCCACGCCGAAGCGGATGGTTTGCCGGGGCTGGTGGTGGACCGTTATGGCGATGATCTTATCGTGCAGCTCAACAGCGCGGGTATGGATGCGTTGCGTGAACCGTTGCTGGCCGCGCTCGATGCGGTGGCGCAGCCGGTCAATATCGTGCTGCGCAACGATGGCGGCGCGCGCACGCTGGAAGGTCTGCCGCAGCAGGTCGAGGTCGCGAAAGGCATGTTGCCGGGGCGGATTACGCTGCAGGAAAACGGGCTGCAATGGGTCGCCGATCTCGCGGAAGGGCAGAAGACGGGCTGGTTCTATGATCAGCGCGCCAATCGCGCGCTGGTGGCGCGGTTTTGTCAGGACGCGCGCGTGCTCGATGTTTATTGCCACACCGGCGGTTTTGCCCTCAACGCCGCCGCCGCAGGCGCAACCGACGTCATCGGCATCGACGCTTCGGCGCATGCGTTGCGCTGTGCCGAAGAGGCGGCGACGCTCAATGGGCTCACGGCGCGTACCAGTTGGCAGCGCGGCGATGCCTATGAGCTCTTGGCCGATTATGCAACGCGCAAAGAGAAGTTTGACGTCGTCATCGCGGACCCGCCGGCCTTCATCAAGAGCCGCAAGGATATCGGGCCCGGGACACGCGGCTACCGCAAGCTCATCAAGCTCGCGGCGGCCCTGGTCAAGCGCGGCGGCACATTGTTCATCGCGTCCTGCAGTCATCACCTGACGCTCGAAAGCCTGACGGAGCAGGTGGCGGGCGGGTTGCACGAGGCTGGGCGCGAAGGGCAAATTCTCCATACGGTCTTCGCCGCACCGGATCATCCGGTGCATCCGCATCTGCCGGAAAGCGCCTATCTCAAAGGGTTGCTGCTGCGCATCACGCATTGAGCTGTTCACGATCTGGTGACAATTGCGGGCCTTTGCATTTAGGCAAAGCGCCACCATATCAATGGCAAGCGGATATCCCCGCATGACAGGAGGCTCGCAATGTTGACCATTCGTAAAAGCGCAGAACGCGGCCATGCCAATCACGGCTGGCTTGACAGTTATCACAGTTTTTCCTTCGCCGATTATCATGACCCCGCCCATATGCATTTCGGGGCGCTACGCGTGATTAACGAGGATATCGTCGCACCGGGGCACGGGTTTCCCATGCATGGCCATCGCGATATGGAGATCGTCACCTATATGCTCTCCGGGGCGCTCGAGCACCGAGACAGCATGGGCAACGGTTCGGTCATCCGGCCCGGCGACGTGCAGCGTATGTCGGCGGGTACGGGCGTGCGTCATAGCGAGTTCAATCCTGCGACGGACGAGGCGGCGCATCTGCTGCAGATCTGGATTATTCCGGCGCAGCCGGGCGGCGCGCCGAGCTATGAGCAGAAGCATTTCGACGTCGCACAGCGGCGCGGGCGGCTGCAGCTCGTTGCATCCGGCAAGGCCGGGCATGACGAGGCGGTGCATATCCAGCAGGACGCGGTGATCTATGCCGGGCTGTTCGACGGTACGGAGATGGCGGATTTACCGCTCGCAAGCGGGCGCAAGGCCTATCTGCATGTCGCGCGCGGCGCGGTCATGGTGAACGGTCAGCCGCTCGCGGCAGGCGATGCCGCGCTCATCAGCGACGAACCTAAACTCACGATTAGCGGCGGTAAGGACGCCGAATTGCTGTTGTTCGATCTGGGGCCGGAGGTTTAACGCCGATATGGTTGCAGCCCGATGATGCTATCTGGCTGCAACAAGATTCTTGCTGCGTCTGCGTAGAAACAAGGTTTTCAGCGGCTTAAAATGCGCAGTTTTTGTGCGTTTCCATTGGGTGCGGTGCGAGAACAAGCCGGTAGCTGTTGACGGCTGGGTG